>JAGQIT010000836.1 GCA_020431135.1 Myxococcales bacterium
ACGACTTCAACAACATCCTGACCGTCGTCATCACCTCGGCGGCGCTCCTCCGCGAGGAGCGGCTCGCCGCCGACGCCCGCGAGCTCGTCGACGAGATCTTCGACGCCGGCGAGCGGGCGGCGACGCTGACCAACCAGCTCCTCGCGTTCAGCCGCCGCCAGGTCCTGTCGCCGCACTACCTCGATCTGCGCGCGGTCCTCCGCGACCTCGAGAAGATGCTCCGCCGGCTGATCGGCGAGGACATCGAGCTGATCGTCGACGTCGCCGGCGACCTCGGCACGGTCTACGCCGACCGCTCTCAGGTCGAGCAGGCGCTGATCAACCTCTGCGTCAACGCGCGGGCGGCGATGCCCGGCGGCGGCATCCTGATGATCACCGCCCGCCGCCTCCAGCTCGCCGAGAAGATCGCCGAGCTCCCCCACGTCGAGCCCGGCGACTACGTCCACCTCAAGGTCAGCGACACCGGCGTCGGCATGGACGAGGCGACCCAGGCGCGGATCTTCGAGCCCTTCTTCACGACCAAGGGCCCGGGCGAGGGCACCGGCCTCGGCCTCGCTATGGTCCACGGCTTCGTCCAGCAGACCGGCGGACACATCTGGCCCGAGAGCAAGGTCGACCGCGGGACCGTCTTCCACATCCTCCTGCCGGCGCGCGACTCCGCGGCCAACGACGCGGCGCGGGAGGCCGGCGCCGTCCAGCCCGGTCAGGGGCGGATCCTCGTGATCGAGGACGAGCCGCTCGTCCGCGCCGTCGCCACGCGGATCCTCGAGAGCGCCGGCTACGAGGTCTGCGCCTGCGACGGCCCGGCCGCGGCGCTCAACGCCTTCGCCGACGACACGCGGGGCTTCGACCTCGTCCTCTCGGACGTCGTCATGCCGGGGATGTCGGGCATCGAGGTCGTGAAGCTCCTGCGCCTGCGCCAGCCGGCGCTGCGCGCCCTCATGGTCTCCGGCTACCCGCGCCTGCCGCCCGAGCTCGCCGACGAGCTCCACACCCTGCCGCTGCTCAAGAAGCCCTTCACGCCGGCGACGCTGACCGCCGCGGTCGCGGCCGCGCTGACGAGCTAGGAGGGTCCGAGTGTTCGGCGATCGCGCGTCGACCCTGTCTGAAGGGCCACTCTCGCGCGCGGGCGCGCGCCAGCGCGAGGCGCCGCGCCCTCGCGCGCCCGCTCGCGCCTCCACAGCCCGTCGCCGACCCCCTACGATGGCAGCGCCTCCGCAGACGCAGGAGGCGAGGAGCGAGACCATGCCCACCCGACGAAAGCTGACGCGACCCCTCCGACTCACCCGCACCAAGACCCTGGAGCGCACCGACATCGCGGTCTACTCGCCCAAGGAGCGGGCGGAGGCGAAGCGCCAGCGGCTGTCGCCGCAGCAGCGCCAGCTCCTCGCCCAGCCGGCGCCGCGCCGCCTCGACGGCGCCGAGCTCAGCAAGGCCCTCGCTACGCTCGCGCCGCAGATCGCCGAGCGCCTCAAGGACAGGCGCCACTGGGACGACGGCGAGGAGGTCGTGCTCTCGGCCCGGACGCCGCTGATCGACGGCCGCGGCAACATCGACGCCTGGCTGCGCTACCTGAGCCGGGTCCGCGGGCTCCCCAAGGCCAGCGTCTTCCTCCTCCGAGGCGCCGAGGCGAAGGCGCCGACGATCCGCGCGGCGATCGAGAGCGCCGGTCAGATGACCAGCCG
>JAGQIT010000837.1 GCA_020431135.1 Myxococcales bacterium
ACTTCGACTCATCCACCATGGCGGCAAGGCCGCCGAATTCGACTTTTTGACTATTATTTCAATGTGTTATGGCTACCGCGCAGCGCAAAACCGAACTTGCGCCCTCTGCGCCCCCATGACGCATATGGAATGGGCCTTGCGTGCAAAGTTGGCATGACGTACGACGCAAGGGAGCCACCAGCCGGAGAGAGGACAGACATGGCGAAGCGACAGACGCGCAGGAGTATTTCGGTCAAGGGCATCACGTACCAGCGCCTGAAAGACTACTGCGAGGCCTGCGGCCTCAGCGTCAGCGGCTACCTCGAGGAGATCATCGCCGAGAAGCTCGACGCCGCGGGCGTGCCGGTCCCGACGGTGGTCAAGCAGCGGCCCCAGCCGAAGCTGACGGGCAACACCGACGAGATCGTCTCCCAGCACTTCACCTTCTAGCGCCTCCGAGGAGCGCGGCTAGGGGGCGGCCCCCGCGTCCTGGGAGGCCACCTTGAGGGTCGAGGTCACGCGCTGTGATCTCGGCCTTCGGTGCTTCGATCCCCAGCGCCGTCCGTCCCCAAGGCCGCGCTCGCGGCCGAATAAACGCCGGTGTTCGCCCGCGAGCAGCGACCTCGTCGACGGCGCCGAGCGCGGGCGGCGGGGGCTCTCGCGCAGCCTCTGCACCCGGGATCTCGACGAGGCGCGAGAAATCGCGCTGAATTCCCCCGGGCACGCACTAGAGTGACCAGGCGACCCATCGAGGAGCGACGATGACGAAGAAGTATCTGCGAGCCGTTCGCCAACTCCTCTCACGCCGCCGCGCGATCCAGGCGATGGCCACCCTCGCGGCCACCGGCTGCGCCGGCGATGACGACGGCAGCTCCGCCTCCGGGACCACGGGGACGACCGGCGGCGACACCACCACCACCGGGACCTCGACGACCACCGGCGGCGAGAGCACGACGACCGGCGACGACACCACGGGCACCAGCGGCGGCGAGAGCTCGAGCACCGGCACCTCGACGACCACCGGCACCACCGACGACACCACCACCACCGGGGCGGTCCCCGACGAGTGCATGGACGGCGCCGGCGGCGACCCGGAGACGCTGCTCGCGGGGATCGATCACATCGTCGTCTTGATGATGGAGAACCGCTCCTTCGACCACTACTTCGGCGCCCGCAAGCTCGTCGAGGGCGAGGCCTCTAACGGCCTCAGCGGCGACGAGAGCAACCCGACGTACGAGGGCGAAGACATCCAGGTCTTCAAGATGAACGACTTCGAGCCGAAGGACCCGCCGCACGGCTGGGAGTCGTGCCACTTCCAGTTCAACCTCGGCGACAACAACGGCTTCGTCGTCGAGAACGAGAAGGCGAACCCGGGCTTCGAGGCGCAGGTCATGGGCTACCACGTCCGCGACCAGCTCCCCGCGCTCTACGAGCTCGCCGACAACTTCACCAACTGCGACAACTGGTACGCGTCGGTGATGGGCCCGACGTGGCCGAACCGCTTCTACCTGAACGCGGCGACCTCGGGCGGCGAGAAGGACAACTTCCCCAACCCGCTCTTGAAGACGATCTGGCACCTCCTCGTCGACGCCGACGTCTCGTCGCGGATCTACTTCACCGACGTCCCCTGGGTCGCCGGCTCCTTCCCGCTGGTGCCGACGGTGTGGAGCCGCTTCGCGGAGGGCTACGGCGGCTTCAACATCGCGACCCTCACCAACCCCTACAAGCTCGACAACTTCTTCGACGACTGCGAGGCCGGCACCCTCCCGGCGGTGTCGTTCCTCGACCCCGGCTTCACCTCGAACGACGACCACCCCGACCACAACATCCAGCTCGGTCAGGTGCTCATCGGCTCGATCTACAAGGCGCTCGCCGAGAGCCCGCTGTGGGAGAAGTGCCTGCTCGTGATCACCTACGACGAGCACGGCGGCTTCTTCGACCACGTCGCGCCGCCGAAGACCATCGACGAGGACGTCGAGTTCCGCCAGCTCGGCTTCCGCGTCCCCGGCCTGGTGATCGGCCCGCACGTCCGCCGCGGCTGCGTCAACAGCACGCAGTTCGAGCACATCTCGGTGCTGACGACGATCGCCAAGCGCTTCAAGCTGCCGTGGCTCAACGAGCGCCACGAGAAGGCGAACGACCTCAGCCCGTGCATTCACCCGGACTACGTCGACAACCCGCAGCCGGCGCCGAAGATCACGCCGATGGTCATCTCGGAGTCGGCGGTGCTCGCCGACGTCGGCAAGACGACGAGCCAAGAGGAGCTCTTCGCCGCCGTCGGCGTCGAGCTCGACGAGGCCTTCCGCCAGGAGATGGTGCTGTCGACCCGCCGCCTCCTCAAGCGCGCCGAGTCCCTCGGCGTCGCGATCCTGCGGCCGTAGCGACCCGCCGATGGAGCCCCGAGCGCGGCCGCTGCGGCGGCCGTCGACTCGGGGCCCGCGCCGGCATTTCGTGGTAGCTTCCAGCGGCCGTGGCCTACGTCGTCCTCGCCAGGAAGTACCGCCCGCAGCGCTTCCCCGACCTGATCGGGCAGGAGCACGTCACCCGCACCCTGGCCAACGCGATCGCCCACGATCGCGTCCACCACGCCTACCTCTTCTGCGGCGCCCGTGGCCTCGGCAAGACGACGACCGCGCGCCTCCTCGCCAAGTGCCTGGTCTGCGAGAAGGGCCCGACCTCCGAGCCGTGCAACGAGTGCAGCGAGTGCCGCGCGGTGATCGAGGGGCGCTCCGTCGACGTCATCGAGATCGACGGCGCGAGCAACAACCGCGTCGACGACGTCCGGAACCTCCGCGATCAGGTCCGCTACCTCCCGCAGACGGCGCGGCGCAAGATCTACATCATCGACGAGGTCCACATGCTCACGGGGTCGGCGTTCAACGCCCTCCTCAAGACCCTCGAGGAGCCGCCGGAGCACGTCACCTTCATCTTCGCGACGACCGAGGTCCATGAGCTCCCGGCGACGATCCTCTCCCGGGTCTCGCGCTTCGACTTCCGCCGCCTGCCGAGCGCCCGCCTCGTCGAGCACATGCAGTCGATCCTCGAGAAGGAGGGGGTCGAGATCGAGGAGGCCGGCCTCTTCCTGATCGCCCGCGCCGGCGGCGGCTCGGTCCGCGACTCCCTGACCCTCCTCGACAAGGTGATCGCCTTCGCCGACGACACGGGGAAGATCTCGGCCGAGGAGGTCCGGGTCGTCCTCGGGGTCCCGAGTCATCTCGCCGTCGCCGCGCTCGCCAAGGCGGTGCTCACACGCGACGCCGACGCGACCCTCCGCGAGTTCGATCGGGTCGTCGCCAGCGGCCAGGACCTCCAGCAGCTCGCGATCGCCTTCCTTCAGCACCTGCGCAACCTCGTGGTGGTCAAGCTCACCGCCAGCCGCGAGGTCCTGATCGACGCCTCGGAGGCCGAGTTCGACGCCCTCCGCGAGCAGGCCGCGGGCCTCGACCCGAGCGTCCTCAGCCAGCTCTTCGATCGCTTCTCGCG
>JAGQIT010000838.1 GCA_020431135.1 Myxococcales bacterium
CCTCTACCTCGTCGGCGCCGCGGTGCTCCAGCTCAACCTGCTGTCGTTCGCGGCCCACCACCTGCTCCTCTACTCGGGTGATCCTTCGCCGGGGGTGCTCCTCCACGTCGGCCTGTTCACGTTCTTCCTCTGGGACTACCTGACCTTCGAGGAGGTCCACCTCTACACCTACGACTTCGTCGCCGAGCGCGTCGGCTTCAAGCTCGGCTGGGGCTGCCTGACCTTCTATCCGTTCTTCTACGCGGTCGGCCTGTGGTCGGTCGCCGCGCTGCCGAACCCGGGGAGCGACAACCTCGGGCTGTGCGCGGCGCTCTTCTTCGTCGGCTGGGGCCTGGCCCGCGGCGCCAACATGCAGAAGTTCTGGTTCAAGACCCAGCCCGAGCGCCCGGCGTTCCGCATCCTCCCGCCGGAGACCATCGAGGCCGACGGCAAGCGCCTGCTGGTGAACGGCTTTTGGGGGCTGTCGCGGCACGTCAACTACCTCGGCGAGATCACGATGGCGACCGCGCTCGCCCTCAGCCTCGGCTACCCCGGGCACCTCGGGCCGTGGCTCTACCCGCTCTACTACGTCGCCCTGCTGGTGCCGCGGCAGATCGACGACGACCGCCGCTGCGCTGACAAGTACGGCGCGCTCTGGCACGAGTACCGTCGGCGCGTGCGCTGGCGGATCATCCCGGGGATCTACTGAGCGGCGGCGTATGGTTCGTCGATCGAGGCGCAGGACGCCGGGCAGGCGGGCGGGGCTGGGGTGGACGCGCTCGCCGTGGCGCGCCCTCGCGGCGCGCTGCCGAGTCCATGGGGGCGTCTGGCGGTGGCGCTTCGTGAACACATGGACATGTTCGTTTGAGCATCCTCGTAGCCAGCGCTCGGTCGCGCCAGCGCCGCGATGAGCAGGACGCGCGCCGCGGTCGGACAGCCCCCTCCGCAGGCGGTCGCGGGCGCTGCTCGCCTGCGGAAGCCCTCGCCGGGGCGGCGCTACGCGTCGTGGAGCTTCGCCGTCTCCGCGCCCATGACGGCGATCGCCCGGCGCCGCGGCATGAGGCCGAGGGCGCGGGCGGCGAGGCGGTTGGCGAGCCCCGGGATCATGCTCGGGCGGCGGCCGAGCGCCGCGAGGGCCTCGTCGACGACCGCTTCAGGGCTCATCGACCGCGGCGCCCGTGAGCCGGCGGCGGCGCTCGCCTCGATGAAGCCGGGGGTCCGGGTGGCGCCGGCGCAGCAGCTGAGCACGTCGACGCCGCGGCCGCGCAGCTCGCCCCACAGGGCCTCGCCGAGCGACAGGTTGAAGGCCTTGGTGGCGCCGTAGGTCGCCAGCCACGGCGAGCCCCAGAAGGCGGTGAGCGACGACATCAGCACGATCCCGCCGCGGGCGCGGGCGGCCATCGCCGGCCCGAGAACGTGGGCGGCGACCAGCGGGCCGCGGCAGTTGATGGCGAGGCTGCGCTCCTTGTCGGCGAGCGCCTGATCGAGGAAGGGGCCGCGCGGCGCGTAGGCGGCGTTGTAGACGAGGAGGCCGACCTCGAGGTCGCGGCAGAGGGCGCGCAGGGAGCCCTCGAGATCGGCGGCGGCGAGGTCGAGGCTGGCGGTGCGGACCTCGACCCGCCGGCGCAGCGGCGCCGCGACCTCCTCGAGGAGCGGCAGCCGGCGGGCGAGGAGGAGGAGGTTGAGGCCGCGCTCGGCGAGGGCGCAGGCGAAGGCGGCCCCGAGCCCCTCCGAGGCGCC
>JAGQIT010000839.1 GCA_020431135.1 Myxococcales bacterium
CTGCGCCCGGCTCTCGATCTGGAAGACGCCGACGGTGTCCGCGCGCTGGAGCATCGCGTAGGTCTCGGGATCCTCATGGGGGATCGTCGCCATCGTCAGCGTCCTGCCGTCGTGCTCGCGGATCAGCTCGAGCGTCCGGTGGAGGTGGGAGAGGGCGCCGAGGCCGAGGAGGTCGACCTTGAAGAGGCGGAGCGCCTCGATGTCGTGCTTGTCCCACTGGATCACCGTGCGCCCCGGCATCGCCCCGGCCTCGATCGGCACCAGCGTGTCGATCGGCTCATGTCCCAAGAGGAAGCCGCACGGGTGGGTGGCGAGGTGGCGCGGGACGTCGAGGAGATCGCGGGCGAGGCGGCAGAGGTGGCCGCCGAGCGGGCTCTCCGGATCGATCCCGGCGTCTTTTAGGATCTCGACGTCGATCTCGCGGGCGAAGGGATCGTGGAGCTTGGCGGCGCGCGAGAGCGCCGGCGCCGGCAGGCCGAGGACCTTGCCGACCTCGCGGATCGCCGAGCGCGGGCGGTAGCGGATGATGCTCGCGACCATCGCCGCGTAGCGCCGACCGTAGCGCGCGTAGACGTACTGGATGACCTCCTCGCGGCGCTCGTGCTCGATGTCGAGGTCGANNCGATGTCCGGCGGCTCGGCGCGCTCGCGGCTGAGGAAGCGCTCGAAGAGGAGGTCCATCCGCAGCGGGTCGATCGCGGTGATCCCGAGGCAGTAGCAGACCAGCGAATTCGCGGCGCTGCCGCGGCCCTGGCACAGGATCCCGCGCTGGGCGCAGAAGCGGACGATGTCCCACATCGTCAGGAAGTAGCCGCCGAAGTCGAGCTCGTGGATGAGCCCGAGCTCGCGGTCGATCTGGGCCTGGGCCTCGGCGGGGATCGAGCCGCCGTAGCGCTCGCGGGCGCCGTCGAGGGTGCGCTCGCGGAGGAAGTCGGCCTCGCTCGTGCCGTCCGGGAGCTCGCCGCTCGGGTAGCGGTAGCTCAGGCCGGCGAGGGTGAAGGTGCAGCGCGCGGCGATCTCTCGCGTGCGGTCGACGAGCGCCGGCGCGTCGGCGAAGAGCGCGGCGAAGTCGGCCGGCGCCTTGAGGTCGTGCTCGTCGTTGGCGCGGGTGCAGGCGGCCGCGTCGCTCAGCGTGCGGCCGTGGCGGATGCAGGTGACGACGTCCTGGAGCGGCCGCCGCGAGCGCTCGTGGTAGAGGACCTCGGTCGCGGCGACAGCGGGGATCCCGAGGCCGTCGGCGCGGGCCCGGAGGAGCGCCTCGCGGCGCGGCTCGTCGCTGCGGCGGTGGCGGGCGCAGAGCGCGTAGAGGCGATCGCCGGCGATCACGTGGAGCTGGTCGAGTAGCCATGGCGTATCGGTCAGGACGATGAGCGGCGCGGCGGCGGCCTCGCGGAGCGCCTCGAGGCCGACGAGCGGCTGGCCGCGCGGGCGCTCGAGGTGCGCCTGGCTGAGGAGCAGCGTGAGCGCGGACCAGCCCGCGCGATCGATCGCCAGGAGCACGGCGCGGCCCTCGGCGTCGGGATCGGCGGGCCCCGGGCGGGCGTCGCCGAGGGGCCCGAGCGCGTCCGGCAGCGGCGGGCGCTCGATCGTGATCTCGGCGCCGTGGAGGAGCTTGATCCCGAGCTCGGCCGCGCGGGTGTGGGCCCGCACCGCGCCGTAGACCCCGTGGCGATCGGTGAGCGCGACCGCCTCGAGGCCGAGCGCGTGGGCGCGATCGACGAGCTCGTCCGGGTGCGAGGCGCCGACGAGGAAGGAGAGGTTGCTCTTCACCCAAAGCGCCGCGTAGCCCACTGACCACCACCCCTCAGTCGACGACGCCGTGGAGGAACCACCGCCGGCGCGGCCGGTCGAAGAAGAGCCAGAGGAGCTCGCCGCCGGTGGTCTCGGCGTAGTAGTAGTCGCGCTCGACGGCGCGGACCCACCAGCCGCCGCTCACCCGATAGGGCCCGTGGAGGCGGCGGACCGCCCCGCAGGTCGGCGGCATCACCCCGGCGAGGGACGGCGGCGGCGGCGGCTCGCGGTCGTCCTCGGCGTCGCCTTCGCTGCGCTCGTCCTGCGGCGCGGCCTCGCCGAGCGGGA
>JAGQIT010000840.1:0-4025 GCA_020431135.1 Myxococcales bacterium
GCGCTCGCGCTCGCGCTCCAGCTCCGGATCGATCAGCAGCTCCGCGCGCTCCTCCCCGACGACGCCCGCTCGACCGCGCGGATCGACGCGCTCAGCGAGCGCCTCGGCAACCAGTCGGAGCTCTACGTCACGGTCCGCTCGCCGTCCCGCGAGGCCAGCCTCGCCTTCGCCGAGGAGCTCGCCGAGGCGCTGCGCGGGCGCCCCGAGCTGCGCTACGCGCTCTTCCACCTCGACCGCGCGTTCTTCGAGAAGAACGCGCTCCTTTACGCCGACCTCGAGGACCTCCTCGACCTCCGCTGCCGGGTCATCGATCGGATCCGAGCCGAGGTCCGCAAGGAGATGGCGCTCTTCCCCGAGGACGAGGGCGGCGAGGGGGTCAAGGCCGCCGACGAGGCGCTCGGCGAGAACGAGCTCCGCGAGCGCTACGAGCTCGACACCCGCCTCCCCGAGTACTACGAGACGCCGACCGACGACGGCGTTCTCTTCGTCATCAAGGCGCGGCCGACCGGCTCGGACACCGACATCGCCTTCGCCCGCCAGCTCTTCAAGGTCGTCGAGGAGACCGCGGCGGACCTCCACCCGGAGCACCACCACCCGGCGATGGAGGTCGGCATCGAGGGCTCCTACGCCGAGCAGAGCCGGCGCGTCGGCGGCCTCCAGGGCGACATCGTCCGCGGCTCGGCGATCGTCGTCGGCCTCCTGATGCTGGTCCTCGCCGCCTACTTCCGCGGCCTGCGGGCGATCGTCCTGATCCTCGTGCCGCTGCTGATCGCCGTGGTCACCGCCCTCGGGATCGCCAGGCTCCTCTTCGGCGAGCTCAACCTCGTCTCGGCCTTCATCTTCGTGGTTCTCCTCGGCCTCGGCATCGACTTCGGGATCCACGTCCTCGGCCGCTACCGCGACGAGCGGCGGCGCGGCCTCGGCGTGAACGAGGCCCTCGCGGTGACGATGTCGACGACCAGCGTGTCGACCTTCGCCGGCGGCCTGAGCACGGCGCTCACCTGCTTCCTGCTGATCGTCGCCGACTTCCGCGGCTTCTCGCAGTTCGGCATCGTCGCGGGGATCGGCGTGCTCCTTGCGCTCCTCGGGGCGATCGTCGTCCTGCCGGCGCTGGTCGTGATCTTCGAGCGGATCTGGCCGTGGCGGGCGGCGGCGCCGAAGCAGGTGGCGGAGGCGGTCGAAGCGGCCGAGGCGGCCGCCGCTGCGCCGGCCGGCCGCGGCCGCTTCCCGTGGATCGCTGGGCTGATCGTCGCCGCGTCGCTCGGCGCCGCCGCGCTCGCCGGCTCGCACCTCGGCGACCTCGAGTTCGAGTACGACCTCGGGCGCCTCGACGAGCCGGTGGAGAAGCCGCCCGCCGGGACCAAGGCGAAGAAGTCGGGGCACGAGCCCTACCGCAAGGCCGTCGGCCGCAAGACCACGCTGGCGCCGGCGGTCGCCCTGACCGCGGACCTCGAGCAGACGGCCGACGTCCACCGCCAGCTCGCCGCCCTCACGCGCCTCAGCGCCGACGAGGCGGAGATCCTCGCCAGCGGCGGCGAGCTCCCGCTGCCGCCGGCCTTCGACGGCTGCGGCCACACCCTCGACCCCAACGACGCGGACGGCGACGGCGCGTCGGCGGAGGACGTCGACGACGGCGACGTCGATGGCGACGGCGACGACGCGGGCGCGGCGGGGACGGACGAGGGCGAGGACGAGGTCATCGACGAGGAGGAGGACGACGTCCGCGACCCCGCCTTCCTCGCCCTCGCCGCGCGGGCGCGCCAGCACCGGGCGATCGATCCGGAGGTCCGCGAGCTCCTCCGCCGCTATCCCGGCGATCGCCTGCGTGACATGCACGATCGCCTCTACGACCTCGCCTCGGTCTACAGCTTCGTGCCCGAGCTCCAGGCCGAGAAGCTCGCGGTGATCCGCGACATCCGCCAGCGGATCCGCGACAAGGCCGGAGTGCTCAGCGCCGCGGATCAGGAGCGCCTCAAGACCTGGGAGCCCTACCTCGAGGTCGACGCGCCGGTCAGCGCCGACGACCTCCCGGAGTGGGTCCGCCTCCAGTTCACCGACGAGGCCGGCGAGCTCGGCCGCTTCGTCGTCTTCTGGACCAAGGGGGCGAAGTCCGACTACCGCAATTCCAAGCGGATCTACGACGCCTACCGCGAGCTCGAGACCCGCAGCGGCGAGGCCCCGGTCGCCGCCTCCTTCTTCGTCATCCCCGAGATCGTCGACACGATCCGCGGCGACGGCCCGGTGGTCCTCGGCCTCTCGGGCGGCGTCCTCGTCGTCATCGCCCTGCTCCTCTTCCGCCGGCTGTCGAGCGCGCTCCTGGTCCTCGGCACCGTCTCGCTCGCCCTCGTCTGGCTCGGCGGGATCCTCTGGCTGCAGGACTGGAAGGTGAACTTCTTCAACGTCATCGCCTTCCCGCTGCTCATCGGCATGGGCCAGGACGACGCGATCCACATCCTCCACCGCAGCCGCGAGGGCGCGCGCCTCGGCGTCGTTCTCCGCGAGACCGGCGGGGCGATCCTGATGACGACGGTGACGACCGTGCTCGGCTACGGCGGCATGGTCTTCGCCGATCACCTCGGCCTCTACTCGCTCGGCTTCACGGCGGCGACCGGGATGACGCTCTGCTTCGTCGCCTCGGTAGCGACGCTGCCGGCGACGCTGCGCCTGCTCCGGTGGATCCGCGGGCGCTGAGCCGGCGCGCCGCGTCGTCGCTGGCTCGATAGACTGTCTCTTGAGACAGTAGCGCCTCAGCGCGCCTGACACTCGCGACGGCAAGGCCCGAGCGCCTCGATGTGACAAAGAGTGCGCATTCGGGCGCATCTTGTTGAAGGGTTTGTATATGTCTGCGAGGGGGCGATTCTGTCCATTGGAGCCGGCTTATCGGCCGAAATAAAAAGAATCCAAGCAAATCAAGGACATCGATGTTTTACGCCGGTCAAACCTTGAACGTGTTTGAGATGTTGCGTACAACCTTTGTCGATAGGTTGGTGCGATGAAAACGATAAGCGTCGATGGCCTCGTGGATCCGGTCGAGATCCGGACCAACCACCGCCTCCTCGAGGTGCTCGTCGAGCAGGGCGCGCCCCTGCAGATGGCCTGCGGCGGCAAGGGGCTGTGCGCGACCTGCCACGTCCACGTCGTCGCCGGCGCCGAGCAGCTCTCCAAGGTGACCCCGCGCGAGCGCCGATCGCTGACGATGCTCGCCGACGCCCGCCCGAACTCCCGCCTCGCCTGTCAGGCGAAGGTCTGCGGCGACGGCGTCCGCGTCGCGCTCCCCCGCGGCCGCTACATCACCAGCACCACCGACCTCGAGTCCCTCATCGGTCGCCGCGCGGAGGAGCCGATCCTCCACCCGGTCGACGGCCAGACCCTGATCGCCCCCGGGAAGATCATCACCCGCTCGCGGATCCGCGCCCTCGCCCAGGTCGACTACGACGTCGCCGAGATGCGGACCCGCTCCCTGACCCTCCGAAGGTGACCCTATGGACCTCTTCACCGCAACCATCGACCGCGAGACCCACACCCTCCACAACATCTACCGCCGCGATCGCTTCTTCGATCGCCGCGCCGACGGCGAGCTCCGCAACCGCCTCGGCCAGCGGATGATGCTCGTCTCCGAGGACTTCATCGTCGGCTACCAGGTCGCCCTCGAGGAGGAGCTCGGCGACGCCGCGAGCGACATCATGTACCGCTGCGGCTTCGAGTGGGGGCGCCAGGACATCCGCGCGTTCGCCAAGCGCTACGTCGACGAGTTCGGCACGAAGATAAACCAGGCCAACTTCGGGTCGATGCTCGAGACCTGGTGGTGGCCCTTCCAGGCGTCGGGCTGGGGCGCCTGGCGCTACGACCTCTCGCACCGCAAGGAGGGGCTGATCTACGTCGACCTCTTCGACTCGGCGGTCGCCAAGAGCGTCGGCAACATCGGCAAGGTCGCCTGTCACTACTACGCCGGCCTCTTCGCCGCCGTCTTCTCCTACCTGGCCAAGCGCGAGCTCTCGGCGATCGAGATCCAGTGCTACTCGATG
>JAGQIT010000840.1:4069-4228 GCA_020431135.1 Myxococcales bacterium
AATTCTGGGTGCAGGAGGGGGCGCGCGCGGACGAGGTCGTCGCCCGCCTGTGAGCGCGAACGGAGCGTCACGATGCCTATCAAGGACCTCTTTCACCGCCTCATCCAGCGCCTCCGCGCGCTCTTCAGCGGGCGCCCGGCGGGCGCGGCCATCGAGTCG
>JAGQIT010000841.1 GCA_020431135.1 Myxococcales bacterium
CGGCGATCGAGCGCCCGGTGCACCAGACCGTCGCGCCGAGCTCACCGAGGGCGACGGCGATCCCACGGCCGGCGCCGCGGGTGGCCCCGGCGACGAGGGCGACGGTTCCTCGGAGAGGTCGGCGTGCGCTCATGGGCGCATGGGTCCCGCACCACGTGCGGGGCTGTCAAGCGCGGGGGGAAGGGCGTCGAATCCAGCGCTCGAGCGCCCCTCCAGCGAGGCCGCTCCGGAGCGCCCGCGGGTCCGCGGTGGTGCTGGACGACCTGCCGGCGGCCGCGGCGTTCGGGTCGCTGGCGCCGCGGCTGCGCGCCGTGGGGGTCTGCAGCGCTCGGGCTCTCGGGCTCTCGGGCTCTCGCATCACCTCCCGGATGGCGCCCAGAGTGAGCGATTGACCGCTGCTCTGTGCGCGCATATGTCCAATTAAACATGTGTTCATAGTTTCGAGCGCCGTCGCGAGGTCTCCGCGGCCGCGCAGTCAGCAGGCGCGGGCGCTTTGCGCTACGATCGCCGCCTCCGCGGGCTCGTCGGAGAGGGGTACTACGATGCGAAGAGAACGTTGGCTCGCCCTGCCGCTCGTCACGCTCGCGGCGCTAGGCCTCGGCTGTCCGAGCGGCCAGAAGAAGGCGACGGAGAACACGGACGCGGCGCCGCGGATCGCGGAGCCCGTGAGGGAGACGCCGCCGGCCCTTGTTGAGCGGCCGCCGCCGCAGTACCTCGAGCAGGGCTGGGACGAGGCGACGCGCGGCAAGTGGTACTACACGACCCAGGGCTCGCAGCTCGTCCCCTACGCGTGGTTCCTCGCTGTGGAGAACCCGAGCCGCGGCGGGCTCCTGCGCGACGACGAGTACTTCGAGGCGATCGGCTTCATCCCCGACAAGGAGACCTACGGCGGCCTCAACCGCGACGGCCTGCCGATCGGCTTCACCCTCGAAGAGGACGGCGACAGGACCTGGCTGGGTCTGACCTGCGCCGCCTGCCACACCGCCGACATCCGCTTCAAGGGGACGCGCTACCGCGTCGACGGCGGGCCGGCGCACGCGAACCTCAGCCTCTTCCTCGGCGACCTCATCGAAGGCCTGAAGCTGACCGCGGACGACGACGCACGCTTCGAGCGCTTCGCCGTCAAGGTCCTCAGCGAGGGGGCCGACGACGCCGCGAAGCAGGCGCTGCGCGACGAGCTGCGCGCGCAGGCCGAGGCGATCCCCAAGCCCTCGGAGCCGAACCCCGGCTTCGGTCGTCAAGACGCCTTCGGGGCGATCCTCAACCAAGTCACGAGCTACGAGCTGGGGATCGCGGAGAACTTCCACGCCGAGGACGCGCCGGTGAGCTACCCGCACCTGTGGCTGACGCCGCACCTCGCCTGGGTCCAGTGGAACGGCCTCGCCGAGAACCCGATCGCCCGCAACATCGGCGAGGTGCTCGGCGTCTACGGTCACATCAACTTCACCGCCGAGGACGAGGCCGAGCGCTTCGCCTCGACCGTCCGCCTCCGGCACCTCTACGAGCTCGAGCAGTGGGCCGCGGCCCTCAAGGCGCCGAAGTGGCCGGCGGCCTTCGGGGCGATCGACGAGGCCAAGGCCGCGCGCGGCAAGGCGATCTACGAGGCCGACCACCGCTGCAGCGGCTGTCACCCGCTCGCGCCGTACTTGCTGACGAAGAAGGAGGCCAACGAGTTCGGCAAGGAGTTCGTCCGCGTGACGATGGTCCCGCTCGAGAAGATCGGCACCGACCCGAAGGTCGTCCTCAACGCCCTCCAGCGCACCGCGAAGACCGGGCCGCTGGCGCCGATCTTCGGCGGCAAGGAGGAGGTGCCGGCGCTCGAGATCCTCTTCCTCGCGACGAAGAAGATCTTCGAGCGCGAGGCGAAGGCGCTCGGCCTCAGCCAGGAGGAGCAGCTCGCCTACGCCGGCTTCCGCGTGCCGTCGCAGGACCCGCCGAACCTCAAGGCCTACAAGGCGCGGCCGCTCGACGGCGTCTGGGCGACCGCCCCCTACCTCCACAACGGCTCGGTGCCGAACCTCCGCGAGCTCCTCAAGGCGCCGGGCGATCGCGCCGCGACCTTCTACGTCGGCTCGCGCGAGTTCGATCCGGAGAACGTCGGCTTCGTCAGCGAAGCGGGGGAGGGGAGCTACCTCTTCGACACGAGCCGCGCGGGCGACAGCAACGCCGGCCACGACTACAGCGGCGACCTCAGCGACGACGCGCGCGACGAGCTCCTGGAGTTCTTGAAGACGCTCTAGCGCGCCCTCGCGGAGGTGCGCGGCGGGCCTGTGTGATCTGCTTGTAGAGACAGCTTCTCGGCGCCCACGGCCCCGCCTGCGCGAGGTCGCTGCCTGGCCGTAGCGTCAGGGCTTGTGGGCGTCGACGTCGAGGGCGAAGAGGCGGCCCTCGACCGTGAACAGCAGCTTGTGCGGGCGGGCCGCGAGGTCGCGGAGGACCGCGCTGCTGCGCAGGTGGAGGCGGCGCGGGCCCGGGCGGCTGTCGCTGTCGCGGCGGCGGCTCGTCACCTCGAGGGCGCTGTCGAGGCTGAGGTCGCCGGCCCTCTCGCGCGGGGTGACGTCGAGCGCGACGCGGATCTCGAGGTCGCCGCCGTCGACGCGGACGGTCGTGTCGATCGCCGCCGGGACCCCGAGGAGCGTGGCGACGACCGGCTGCGCGAGCACGCGGCCGGCGGTGGCGTCGTCCTGGGCGCCCGCGGCGACGTCGTCGGCGTCCTCGAGGAGGCGGAGGGTCGCGCGGAGCTGGACGCCCTCCTCGGCGCCCATCGCCTCGCGGAACTCGGCGGCGGGGGCGGGCGTCGGGGCCGGCTCAGCGTCGTGCGCCGGGAGCTCGATCTTGCGGACCTCGGCGGGGGGCGCGAAGTCGACCGTCCGTGTGATGATCAGCAGGGCCGCGGCCGCGACCCCGAGGTAGGCGTGGCGGCCGAGCCACGCCGGGATCCGGCGGAGCGCGTCGAGCTTGGCGGGCACGGGGCGACGCTGGCACGAGGCCCGCGCGAGGGCAATTTTTCGCAGTTTCTCGCAGCTTCGCGGCCGCCGCGGCGAGGAGGGACGTCGCCGCGGCGGCGCCGGGGGCCGGTCGCGCGCGCGGCGAAAGGTGGCGGATCTGCGGGCGCCGCTGGTGTATCAAGTGGTTCTGTGTTTGACGCGCGTCCGGCGGTAGAGATCGGCGAGGCGATGGTCCGCGGCCTCATGGGGCTCGCCGTCTCCGACGACGACCTCGATCCCCGCGAGCGCCGCTTCCTCGAGATCAACCACGAGCTCCTCGAGATCCCGGTCCCGCTCGACGACCTCAAGCCGGCGACCCCCGCCGAGGTCGCCGCGATCGTCACCTCCCCCGAGCACCGCCGCGACCTCATGCAGCGGCTCGTGGTCATGACCGCCCTCGACGAGGTGATCCACCCCGAGGAGCTCCGCCTCCTCCGCCTCTACGCCGCGGCGATGGACGTCGACGAGCCCGCGGTCGACGCGATGCAGAGGCTCGTCGAGGGCCGCAAGCGCCTCGTCGCCCTCGACGTCGCCCGCGGCGGCGGCCGCGTGCGCCAGGCGATCAGCGAGTGGCAGGGGCGCGGCGACGAGGGGCGCCGCCTCGGCGGCGTGTGGAAGCTCGCCAGGACCCTCCTCGGCGGCGCCGACAAGCGCCTGGCCGAGCGCTACCGCCGGCTCGCTGAGTTCCCGCAGGGGAGCCTCGGGCGCGCCTTCTACGAGCACTGCATGGCCAACGGCTACGGCCTCCCGGGCGAGCGCGGCGGGACGCCGGAGCGCCTGATCTTCCACGACCTCGGCCACATCCTCGCCGACTACCCGACCGACACCTTCGGCGAGGTCCAGATGGGCGGCTTCGAGTCGGGCTACATGGGCGAGGACGGCTTCTCGGCGACGCTCCTGGTCCTCCTCTCCTTTCATCTCGGGGTCGACTCCGACGCCGGCGGGACGACGACGCACGGCGCCTTCAACCTCGATCGCTACATGCGGGCGTTCCAGCGCGGCAAGGCGATGAAGCTCGACCTCCGCGCCTGGGATCCCTGGCCCTTCATGGATCGCCCGATCGCGCAGGTCCGCGCCTTCCTCGAGATCCCGCCGCCCTAGGAGGCTGTGCGAGTATTCGGCGCGTGGCCCCGCGCAGCAATCGTCGGCCCCCTCGGCTTCGTCAGAGCGCAGCTGTACTCGGCGGACTGCAAGTTGTGACGGGGCCGAGAGGGTCGGCGATATCAAGCGAGGGCGTGACGAATACTCGGACAGCCTCCTAGCCCTGAAACAAGCGCTGGCGCATGCAGTCTCCCCGGGTCGCCCCGGCGTCTTGTGCCCTGGCGGATGTGAGCGCGACTACGCGCTTCGCAAGTAGGCGTTCTACGGCATCCATCATGACGACCCCCCAACGCCTCCGATAGTCCGGCCTCATCAACGGAGGCCACGATGAAGGAAG
>JAGQIT010000842.1 GCA_020431135.1 Myxococcales bacterium
GTCGAGAAGCTGATGCGCGACGCCAAGCTGATGCAGATCTACGAGGGCACCTCGCAGGTCCAGCGGATGGTCATCGCCAAGAACCTCCTCTTCCGCCGCTAGATCCTGGAGCCGGGAGCAGGGGTGCAGCGGACTGAGCCGCCGATCGGCGTCTTCGACTCCGGGGTCGGCGGGCTCACGGTCCTCCGGGCGCTGCGCGAGCGCCTGCCCGGCGAGTCCTTCCTCTATCTCGGCGACACCGCGCGCCTGCCCTACGGGACGAAGAGCGCCGAGACGGTCTGCCGCTACGCCGAGCAGGCCGCGTCGATCCTCGTCGATCACGGCGTCAAGGCGCTGGTGATCGCCTGCAACACCGCCTCGTCGGTGGCCCTCGAGCACCTGCGCCGGCGCTTCGCCCCGCTGCCGGTCTTCGGGGTGATCGAGCCGGGGGCCGAGGCCGCGGTCGCGGCGTCGCGGCGCGGGGAGATCTTGGTGATCGCGACGGAGGGGACGGTCCGCGGCGGGGCCTACGAGCGTGCCATCCGCGCACTCCGGCCGGCCGCCGCGGTGATCTCGACCCCGTGTCCCCTCTTCGTCGCCCTCGCCGAGGAGGGCTGGGTCGAGGGACCGATCGCCGAGGCGATCGCCCGGCGGTACCTCGAGCCAATCCTCGCGGGCCGCCCGGAGATCGACGCCCTGGTCCTGGGGTGCACCCACTTCCCCGTCCTGCACCGGGCGATCGGCGCGGTGACGGGGCCCGACGTGACCCTCGTCGACTCGGCCGCGACGACCGCGGCGGTGGTCGCCGCCTCCGTCGAGGAGGGGCTCCTACGGCCCTCTCGCGCCGTTTCTAGAGAGATTCGCTTCCTCGCCACCGACGCCCCGCAGCGCTTCGCTAGGGTGGGCGCCGTGTTCCTCGGTGAGGCGATCGCCCCGACCGCGGTGGAGCTCGTCGATCTCTAGCTCCAGAGCCCCAGCGCCGGGGCTATCCAGATGACCAGCGTCGCGGACGCCCGCGAGGGGCGGGCCGGCGGGGCCGCTGTGGAGGTCGCCGAGCCGAGGTCAAGGCGGGGTCCTAGTGCGGTCAACGCGGCGTCGACACCATGGGGAATTTCAGCTTTGGGGCTGCGCGGCCCCCTGCCGGCTGTGATATATCCCGTGGTCACCGATGCACTCCCGGCCTCCGGGGTCTGACGTCGCAAGGAGCCCATACCGGTGAACCGCAGCCGCTCACTCCTCAAGTACACGCTGTCCTTGCCCCTCGCGATCGCCCCGGCGTTGGTTGCGATGACGACGCCTGACGTCGCCTACGCTGCGGCGGATGGGGCGATCAGCGGTGTCGTCACCGACACCAACAACGGCGATAAGGTCGAAGGCGCGATTGTGGTCGTTCAGTGTGCCTGCCTCCAGGGCACTCGAGAGACCACAACAAACGCTGACGGGCTTTATTCCTTCCGAAATCTGCCGCCCGGCGCCTACACGATCCAGGTGCTCTACGGCAAGGCGGATGTCTCGAAGGTGACGACGCTGCCCCGCGGGGCCAAGTTCCGCGCCAACTTCAAGATCGATCCGAAGAACGAGTTCAAGCGGACGGTCATCGTCGACGCCAAGCCGGTCCGCTCCGACACCTCGGTCACGACCAAGGTGTCGATGGAGCAGGCGAAGAACATCCCGGTCGGCGGCCAGAGCCGCGACTTCACCTCGGTCGTCGACCTGTCGCCGACCGCGAGCTCGGACTCCGCCGGCATCCGTCTCGCCGGCACCACCGGCGCCGAGTCGAAGTACGTCGTCGACGGCGCCAACGTCACGAGCCCCGCCTTCGGTACGGTCGGCGCGACGATCGTCCAGGAGTTCATCGAGACCGTCGAGGTCCTCGAGTCCGGCTACGACGCGGAGTACGGCGGCGCCTCCGGCGGCGTCGTCCAGGCCCGCCGCCTCGGCGGCACAAACAAGTTCCGCGGTCAGGCGGTCGTCCGCGTCACCCCGCGCTTCGCCAGCCCGCGCCTGATCGCCGCGACCGACGAGTCCCTCCGCGTCGCGTCGATCCCCGACGTCGAGACCGAGGGCGTCATCTTCCTCAGCGGTCCGATCATCAAGGACAAGCTCTTCTTCGCCGTCGGGGTCAACCCGAAGTACCTGAAGAGCACGATGATCCAGTCGTTCTACCACCGCGAGGATCTCGACAACTCGGGCGGCTACGCCGACTGCCCGTACCAGAACGGCGACTTCGACTGCGTCCCGGGCGGCAACTACATCGCCTCGACGAAGTTCGCCGAGCAGCGCTTCGGCACCTACAACATCGACTTCGGCTACAGCGGGCGCCTCGACTGGGTCATCAACCCGAAGCACCGCCTGATCCTCTCCGGCGGCGGCGGCCCGTCGTTCCAGCGCCGGTCGTTCCGCCTGCCCCTCGGCTCCGAGCCGAGCTCCTTCGGCACCAACCCGTCGGAGACCATCGGCGGCCAGTCGCGCATCGCCTCGGGCATCGTCAACGGCAAGTTCGGCATGGCGATGACCAACGCCACGGTCGTCGGCCTCCAGTACGAGGGCCGCGTTCTCGACGACAAGCTCGAGATCGACGCGGGCATCAACTACTTCCAGACCCGGGTCATCGACGCCTGGCGCCTCGACAACCCCGAGCTCAAGAACATCCCCCTGACCCAGGAGTCCGACTCGCAGGGGCGCAACCTCTACGAGTTCCTCGACCGCGACGCCGCGGTCCGCCTGGTCCCGGGCGTCGACGAGGCGTGCAACGGCGCTGACCTCCCCGGTCTCGCCTGTCCGACCCGCCGCTGGCTCTCCGGCGGCATCGGTCAGCACGACGACGCGAGCCAGCGTCGCGTCGGCGGCAACCTGTCGCTGACCCACTTCTTCAACGCGGCCGGCTCGCACCAGCTCAAGTACGGCACCTTGATCGAGCACCTCGAGCGGCGCATCACGTCGATGTACTCGGGCTCGAACTCGTCGGACTTCTACAACGACTGCATGGCCGGCGAGGTCGACGGCGGCGAGTACTGCTACAACCCGTCGACCGGCGAGTACCGGATCACCAACGCGACGCGCGTCAACAACAACCGCGCCGTCATCGTCGACTCGGACAACCCGAACAACCGCTTCACCCGCGGCTACGGCCGCGTCCGCGCCGAGGAGGACGACCTCCGGGCGATCGCGACGCCGATCGGCGCCGGCATCCGCGCCCGTGACTACAGCTCGCGGCTGTCGACCCAGAACTACGCCTTCTTCCTCCAGGACAAGTGGGCCGCGCTCTCCAACCTGTACATCAACGCCGGCATCCGCTGGGAGATGCAGGACATGCGCGACGTCCTGGGGAACCGGCAGATCTTCCTCTGGGACAACATCGCCCCGCGCGTCGGCCTGGTCTACGACTGGACAGACGAGGGCAAGAGCCGCCTCTACGCGAGCTACGGATGGTTCTACCAGCAGCTCCCGGTCCAGCTTAACAGCCGCGTCTTCGGCGGCCTCGTCAACGTCGCCCGCTCGTACCGCAACTCCGACTGCGAGGGCACGGTCAACGTCAACGGCGTCGACCAGCCCAAGACGATCGACGGCCAGCCGACCGAGTACTGCGTCGACTTCAACAGCAGCACCACCGGCCTGACCACCGGCGCGGTCGTCCCCCGCCTCCGCGGTCAGTACAACGAGCAGTTCCAGCTCGGCTACGAGCAGGAGGTCATCGAGGACCTCGTCCTCGGCGTCCAGTGGCTGCACAACAACCTCGGCCGCGCGGTCGAGGACGTGTCGACCAACGGCGGCCTCAACTTCATCATCGCCAACCCCGGCGAGGGCGTCTCGCAGGCCGACCTCATGCGTCAGCAGGCGACCTGTGACCAGCTCGAGATGGACTTCAACAACGCGGCGCCGGACGACGAGCAGCGCGACGTCTACGCCCGCGAGCTCAACCGCTGTCGCTTCCTCTCGGACGCCTTCACCAAGGTCAACACGCTCTTCTCGCGGCCGGTGCGTAACTACGACGCCTGGACCTTCCGCCTGCAGAAGCGCTTCGCCAAGAACTGGGTGCTGACGGCGAACTACACCTACAGCCGCCTGATCGGCAACTACGACGGCTTCGTCGACCGCAACACCGGCGCGATCAACATCGGCGCGAGCACCCAGTTCGACATCCCCGAGCTGGTCCGCAACAACTTCGGTCCGCTCTTCAACAACGTCCCGCACACCCTCAAGGTCGACGGCTTCTACTCGTTCGACCTCAAGGAGGCCGGGCGCCTGACCCTCGGCACCAGCCTCCGCTTCGCCTCGGGTACGCCGGTCAACGTCCAGGCGGACAACAACCGCTACGCGGGCCTCTACCTCATCCAGGTCCTGCCCCGCGGCTCGGGCGGTCGGGTCGATCCCTTCTACTCGTGGAACGCGAGCCTCGGCTACGCCTACCCGCTGCCGGGTGAGCTCGAGCTCGAGTTCAACGCCCGCGTCTTCAACCTGACCAACGCCGGCGCGACCCTCCGCGTCGACGAGGTCTACTCCTTCAGCTACGCCCGCCCGGTCCCCGGCGGCGACATCAGCGACCTGAAGCACGTCAAGATCCAGAACCAGGGCGCCCCGACGAACTTCTTCCAGCGGGCGATCCTCCCCAAGCAGGGCAACTACGGCGTCGCTACCCGGTTCCAGCAGCCGGTCAGCGGTCAGTTCGAGCTCCGCCTCCGCTTCTAGTCGGCGGCCGCGAGAGCGTCTGCGAGGGGCCCTCCGGGGCCCCTCGTCGTTGGTTGGTGGGCCGCCCGTCGTGCGGCTGTGATGCGCGACTTTGCTCGCGCTCGCGCTTGTGGTGTATACGCAATTGGTGGCCCGTCTCGGGCCCTTGGAGGTGGATATCGATGCGCTCTCGTAACGCCCTCGTTCTCCTGTCGACCCTCTTCCTCGCCTGCGCTGGCGACGACACCGGCGGTGACGCGACCGCGACCGAGGGGGAGACCTCCGGCTCATCGGGCTCGGCCTCGTCGACCTCAGGGGGCAGCGACAGCAGCTCGACGAGCGCGAGCACGGGCGGCGCCAGCGAGACCGGCACGAGCGGCACGAGCGACGCGACGACGGGCACGAGCGGGACGACAGGCTCGACGACGGGCAACGACACCGGCGGCCTCGACATGCTGATGTGCGGTCAGGAGCCGCCGCCCGGGGCCGAGGTCGCCCCGCCGCCGCCGACCTTCGGCGGGATCTGCCCGACGCTCGAGCTCGGCTTCCTCGAGGGCGACAAGACCGCGCCGAACGAGGTGATGACCGCCGGCGGCCCGCGGCGCTTCGCCGTCGTCGCCCCGGAGGAGATCGCCGAGGGCGAGCGCCTGCCGGTGATCTTCATGTGGCACTGGCTCGGCGGCTCGGCCCACTCCTTCTGGGAGCGCAGCGAGGTCACGAGCGCCGCCGAGGAGCTCCGCTTCATCGCCGTGATCCCGGAGTCGAAGGACGACATCCTCTTCAAGTGGCCGTTCACGGTGCTCGACACCGACGAGCGCGTCGAGGAGGAGTTCGCCTTCTTCGACGACATGCTCGCCTGCGTCGCCGAGCAGTTCGACATCGACGAGAACTGCGTGTCGAGCACGGGCGTGTCGGCGGGGGCGCTCTTCACCGGGCAGCTCGCGGGCGGCCGCGGCGAGTACCTCTCGGCGATCATGCCGCTCTCGGGCGGCACCGGCGGGCTGACCGTGAAGCCGTGGAAGTCGTCGAAGCACGCGATGCCGGCGCTGGTGCTCTGGGGCGGGCGCGACGACTTCTGCGTCGCCGTCGACTTCAACGAGACGTCGATGGATCTCGAGGCGGGCCTCGAGGCGGACGGCCACTTCGTCACCGAGTGCATCCACAACTGCGGCCACTCGACGCCGCCCTTTGACGTGCCGATGGGCTTCCCGACCTTCGCGCCGCTGTGGATGTTCGCGCTCGATCACCCGTACTGGCTCGACGACGGCGACTCGCCCTACGTCGAGGCGGGCGGCCTGCCGGTGGGGTATCCCGAGTGGTGCGCCGTCGGCATCGGCAACGCCGACATTCGCACGGGCGAGTGCGGACCGGACGAGTGCTCCTGAGCCTCGGCGGTCGCTCGCGCGCGCTTGGCCTCGGGCCGACGCGGCGTCGAGGTGATCGCGGCTCGTCCCTCCCGAGGGTCGGGTCGCGGCACGTCGGACCGGGTCGTTTCGCGCTCGGTCGCGCGTGAGCGCGGATCAGGCTCGGCCGGCGGCCAGGGCCTTGCCGAGGATCCGCGGGCGCAGCAGCGCGGAGGTCGGCCGGATCATGTGGAGGACCTCCATCAGCGTCACATGGATCCGCGGGTCCTGGGTCGCGGCGGCGATCACCCGATCGACGAGGCCGTGCATCAGGCGGAGCCCCGGCGGCGGCTTGCCGGAGGTCTCGGGCCAGCGCAGATCGTCGCTGGTCGCGGTCGTGAAGGCGCCCTTCACCCCGTCGCCGAGGCGGCGCTGGAAGATCGGCCCGAGGCGCTCCGGCTCGTGGCGCTGGCGCAGGGTCTCGTCGAGGATCGACGCCGCGATCGCGGCGACGCTCATGCCCTGGCCGTAGACCGGGTTGAGGGCGCAGCAGGCGTCGCCGAGAACGAGGAAGCCGGCGGGCCACCGGCGCAGGCGCTCGAAGTGACGGACGCGGTTGGCGGTCCGTCGGTAGCCGTGGATCTTCGACAGCGGCTCGGCGCGGACCAGCGCCTCGTAGACCGCCGGGTTGGCGAGGCCGCGCGCGAACTCGAGGAAGCCGTCCTCGTCGGTCGGCGGGAAGCGGCCGTTGTAGCCGACGAGCGTGACCTGCCAGCGGTCGTCCTCGATCTCGTAGATGACGCCGCTCTGCGGGTTGTCGGGCGCCCGATTCATCACGTAGAGGGCGCGCCAGCCGACGTCGGGCGTGCGCCGGTAGATCCGGCTGCTGTAGCCGAGGCGCGCGTCGATGATCGTCTCGGGTGGGGTCTCGTAGCCCAGGGCCTCGAGCCAGGTTGGGGCCTTTGAGCCGCGGCCGCTGGTGTCGACGACGAGGTCGGCCTTGAGCACCTCGTCGCCGAGGGCGGCCGCGTCGTGGCCGTGGCGGCCGCGGGCGACGACGCCGACGACGCGCGCGGGGTCGCCGACCGCCTGGAGGCCGGCGACCTCGTAGCCCTCGAGGATCCGGACGCGGTCGCCGGCGGCCAGGAGCTCGGCGCGGATCGAGTGCTCGAGGAGCGCGCGGCTGCACAGGCGCGAGCGCAGCTCCGACTCGACCCGCGGCGCCCGGCCGTAGGGGGTCTCCCAGATCACGTCCTCGATCCAGTCGAGGGGCTTGGCGCCGGCGGCCAGGAGGCGGGCGTCGAGGCCGGGGAAGAGCTCGTCGAGGAGGCGCCAGCCGCGGGTCAGGAGGACGTGGACATGGTGCCCCTGGGGGGCGCCGGCGCGGATCTCCGGGCCCGAGGGCAGGGCGTCGCGGTCGAAGAGCGTCACGCGGGCGTAGTGGCGGGCGAGGATCGCCGCGCTCAGGAGCCCCGCGATGCCGCCGCCGATCACGATCGCGTGCTCGAATCCCCCGACGCCCCGACGCATGCGGGAATACTGCGGGAGCGCTGGCGGTCGAGGAAGCGGCGAGTTGTCGCGGCCGGCGCGGGAAACATCACTTTCACCGGTCTGAGGGCCGCGCGCCGGCGACCGCGGCGCTTCCTGCTATGCTTGCCGCTGCCCTCGCACAGGACCGAGCCATGTCGTATCTCCGCTGTTTCGCCACCGTCGCCCTGGTCTCCTCCTCGATCGCGATCGGCTGCCGGCCGCCGGATGTGCAGCCCGACCCGAACGCGACGCACCCGCTCCGCGCGTCGGCGGAGGTCTACACCCTCGTCAACCTCCACCCTGACGACGACGGCGAGCTCTCGTCGGTGAACTACCTCGACGACGACGAGCTGCTCACGCTGTGCACGCCGATCCGGGTCACCTTCCTCAACACCGAGACCCTGAACTTCACGGTCCTCGCCACCGGCAAGGACTACACCTACGAGTTCCACGACACGATGAAGGAGTCGCCGGCGGAGAACGTCGCCAAGTTCTTCGGCACCGAGTGCGACGCCTCGGTCGTCGCCAGCCTCAGCGAGGTCGACCAGCAGGGGATCCGCGAGGGCAAGGTCCTCGAGGGGATGACCAAGCAGGGGGTGCTCCTCGCCGTCGGCTACCCGCCGGAGCACAGGACCCCGAGCCTAAGCGAGGACACCTGGCGCTACTGGGAGAGCAAGTTCGACACCGTCGAGGTGATCTTCGAGAACGGCGTCGTCGTGAAGATCGACGACTAGCCGATCTGCTCCGAGGGACAGAAGCGCCGAAGCGCCGCCGCCTCAAGGCCGCGGCGCTTCGCGTTCTCCTGGAGGTCGGCGGCGTCGCCCTACGGGTTGAGGACGAGGCGCCGGAGGTTGCGCACCGACTTGGCGCGGCTGTCGGTGAGGAGGCGCAGCGGGCCGAGGTGCGCGGGGAGGGGCGCGTCGCCGTCGGCGTAGACGACGATCGCCCCGTCGATGAGCGCGGCGTCGAGGCGGACGCTGTAGCCGTCGGCGCCGATCGCCTCGATCGCCTCTACCTCGCCGCGGTCGATCTTCAGGTCCGCGAGGACGGTCGTGAGCTGGGCGCCGCGCAGGCTCGACTCGCCGCGGAGGGCGGTGACCGCCTCGAGCTCGCGGAGATGATCGACGGTGGTGTCGGCGACGCGCTTGTCGCCGCGGACGACCTCGAGGTGGTCGCTCGGGATCGCCTCGACGGCCGCGAGCGGGGCCTCGCCGCCGCAGGCGGTGAGGCCTAGGCCGGTGAGGAGCGCGAGGGCGGTGACGAGCGGGCGGAGGTGGCTTCGCACTGCCTGACCCTAGTGCCGCCCTCGCGTGTTTTCAAGCGCCGAGCGCCGGAGAGTCGGGTGTCGTCCGATGAGGGCGGGCGCAGGCCTCGGGCCCGAGAACGTCGAGCGCCGCGGCTCGCCTCTGGGGCGGGTCCGCGGCGCGTCGGCGACTCGGGGATCGTGCGGCTGGAGGGCGTGCGCCGCTCCCTCAGGAGTCCTTGACCAAGGCGCTGCAGTCGGCGGTCACCTTGATCTTCTGGTTGCCTTGGATCGGCTGGTAGAGGGCGATCGGCGCCTCGGTCTCGTCGAGGAGCCAGACGGCCTCGTTGGTCCCCTTGAAGGAGTCGCGGCTCAACTTGAAGAGGAGGACCTTGCGCCCCTCGGTCTGCGAGGTGCCGACGTGGAGGGTGACGTCGTCGGTGCAGGCGTTGAACACCGAGATGTGGAACTCGGTGACCGAGGTCGGCTCGGGGGTCAGGGACCCGCCGGACGTCGTGTCGCAGGCGAGGGTGGCGGTCAGGAGCAGCCCGGTTGCGATCCGAAGGGTCATCATGCGCCTCGATTCCCGTCGATCGTACCAGGCCGCTCCTGCTCAGCCGTGGACGACCTCGGCGATCCGGTCGATCGCGTCGGCGTAGGCGAAGAGGGCGGCGTCGGCCGGGAGGGAGGGGTCGAACTCCTCGACGTCGAGCACCTCGGCGCTGTCCGGGAGGACGGCGACCTTGCGGAAGCCCGAGCAGGGCGGCAGGTCGGGGGCGCGGAGCTCAAAGACGTCGCCGTGGGAGACGTAGAAGGTCGACTCGGCGGTCGCGTAGAAGCCGTCCTCGGGGACGACGACCGGCGCGACGTTGGCGGCGGCGAGGGCCGCGATTTCGCTCAGGGAGGAGTCGGCGAGCGAAACGACGCCGGAGGCGTTCGCGTAGGCGAGCACCCGGCCGTTGGGGTCACACAGAACCGCCGAGGCGCGCTCGCGCACGGCCGTGCTCTGGAGGTTGCGGAGGAAGAGCGCCTGATCGACACAGGAGCGCTCGTACTTGGCGAAGT
>JAGQIT010000843.1 GCA_020431135.1 Myxococcales bacterium
AGGCGGAGGTAGTCCTCGAGGGCGTCGCGCAGGCGGTCGTAGCTCGCGCGGTCGAGGTCGGTCTCGACCAGCTCGTCGAGGTCGCGCGCGCGGCCGGCCGCCGAGGGATCGAGGGCGTCGCGCAGCAGGGCCGCGTCGATGTAGCGATCGAGGGCGGTCGAGAGCCCCGCGCCGTCGAGGCGCGGCGATGTCTCGCCGCGCCAGCGCTCCGCGAGGGCGTCGAGGCGGCTGAGGGCAGGCGCGGACGGGCGCGCTGCGGCGGCCTCTAGCGTCGCCAGGGTCGCCTCGAGGGCGGCCCGATCGTCGCGCTGCTCCGCGTCGATCCTGCGGGCGAGGGCGACGCTCACGGCGAGCACCGCGGTCGTCCACAGGGCGCCGCGGAGCCGCCGGCGGATCACCTCTCGTCGGATCGGCTGGGCCTCGCCGGACAGGGCTGTGAGCAGGCCCGTGAGCGCCGGCGCGGTCGGCTCGGCGCCGTTCGTAGCTCGCGCATTGTCATGACCGAAGAGACAGATCATCCGAGGTGTCGCGTGACCGCGGCCGCGTCCAGCGTCGGCGGCGTCGAAGCGGCGGATGAGCGCGCGGAGGGGGGCCTCGAGGCCCGTGAGGTGCTGCCGCGTCCGCAACAGCGCGGCGCTCGTCGTCGGCGCGTCGACGGCCGCCGCGTGGGCGAGGAGGCCCGTGACGAGCGCGTCGCGCAGCTCGTCCAGGCCGCGGGCGAGCGCCGCCTCGATCCCGTCGGCGTCGGCGAGGAGATGGAGCTCGCCCCCGCACGCGACCCACGGCAGCGCCTCGGCGGCGCCGGGGAGCCGCTCGACGCCCGTGAGCGCGATGACCAGCGGGAGCTCAAGTCGGAGCGCCGCGGCGATCTCGGCGAGCGCCGCAGCGTGCCGGCCTACCTCCGCGAGCGTCGCGCTCTCGTCGTTGAGGAGGCGGACGGCGTCGACAGGCACGAGCGCGCCGTGGGCCGCGAGGCCGCGAGCGCCGCGCCGGCGAAGCTGGCGGAAAAGCCATGTGCGGCGCGGGCCCGACAACGCCTCGGGGACGGCGACGAAGCGGAGCCCCGGGGCGATCCACCAGCGCGGGAGATCCGGGTGTTGCGGACGCGGTCGCGCGTCAAGGCCCTCGAGCAGTCGCGCTGCGCCAGCCTCTGGATCGCCGACGAGGAGCCAGGTCGGGCGAGCCGTCGCGGCGCGCGCGCTCCGGACCTCGCGCAGCTCACCGGCGCAGCGCCGCCGCCAGCTCCGCTCGGCGCGGGCGACGGGGGCACGGGCGCGTCGCCTGCGAAGGAGCGCGAGCACCAAGAGGACGACGCCGACGAGGACGAGGACGCCGAGGACGACGAGCGCCGCGATGATGAGGAGCGAGCCGATGTCGGCCCCGATGTCGAGGCGCCCCGCGAGCTCGCGGAGGCCTTCGCCGCGCGGGAGGTCGCCGTTGCTCGTGATCATGGTGGTCATCGCGTCTCCTCCAGGGTGCGGGCGCGGTGCTCGTCGACGTGGGCGGTGACGTCCTCGAGCGCGTCGGCGAGGTGGTGCCCGCGGAGCAGCGTCCCGAGCGTGAGGGCGAGCGCCAGGACCCCCGCGAGCGGCCAAAGAAGCGGCGGTCGCTGCCTGGGCGACCGCGCGTGGAGCCGCGGCGGTGGACGTCGCGGCGGGCGGGCGGCGAGGGTGCCGAGGCGGCGGCGGACCTGGGCGCGCACCTCGTCGAGGTCTCCGGCGCTCGCCCGCTCATGCGCTCCGTAGCGGCCGCGGAAGCCGAGCTCGAGGCAGAGGCCGAAGATCCGCAGGACGCTGAGGTTCGTCGCCGTTCGCGGGGCGGCGAGGAGCTCGTCGAGGCGATCGAAGAAGCCGTCCCCAGCGGTCGTCAGGTTGGCGTGGACGTAGCGCTGGGCGAGGAGCGAGCGCCGGCGCCAGCTCGCCGCGAGCGCGCCCTGCTCGCGCACTGCGAGCTCGTCGAGGAGCGCCGCGAGGGCGAGGCGCGCGTCCGCGGTGTCGAGCGCCTCTTCCGGGGCGGCGACGGTGGAGCGCGGGCTCAGCCCGGCGAGCGCCGTCTCGGCGCGGGCGCGCAGCCCCTCGCCGTCGCGCGCCTCGACGCCGCGCAGGAGCTCTCCCGCGATCTCAAGCGCAGGCGTCGCGGCTCTCAGCAGCCAGTCCATGATCCGATCCGTTCGCAGGGAGGGCGAGGAGGCGCAGGCGGAGCCCGCGGGCGTCGATAGGGGAGCTCAGGTGCACCGCGAGGTCGCGCTGGTAGAGGACCTCCTGCCAGTGCGGATCGCGGGTGTCGACGGCGAGGTAGACGGCGTCGTCCGAGCGCGGCAGCAGCGTCGGCGGATCGACGACGAGGTGGGCCGGGGCGCCGCGGCTGTTGCTGCGGATGATCGCGTCGATGCGCCGCCCGGCCGCAACCTTGACGAGCTCAGGGAGGGCGGCGCGGTCGCGGCCGAGCCCGGCCTCGCCCTCGATCGCCAGGAAGACCGCGCGCGCCCCCTGGAGCTGGGCGTCGAGGCGCTCGCTGGCGAAGACCCCGGCGCCGCGCGCGGCCAGCGGGATCGACAGGAGCTCCTCGGCGAGCGGCAGATCGATCAGGCGGCGGGCGAGCTCGAGGAGCGGCGCGAACGAGGCCGCGGCGTCGGCGTGATCGTAGAGGGGGAGGGTCGCCGGATCGCCGTCGGCGAGGAAGCTCGACAGCTCGCCGACCAGCTCCGCGAGGACTTGATGGGCGACCAGCGGGTGCGCGGGCGGGCCCTCGACGAGCGCGCGGAGCCGCGGCAGCGCGCGGCTGAGGGCGTGGACCATGAGGTGGCGATCGAGGTCGCCGCCGCGGTACTCGATCCGCCCGCCGCGGCGCCTGCGCTCGCTCTGGAGCTGCCGACGCCGGCGGATCGCCGCCGCGAGGATCCGTCGGAGCGCGGCGCTGAGCCCCGGCGAGCCGCCGACCCGGAGGAGCGGCGGGATGAAGCGCTCGTCGATCTCGAGGCCGCCGTCGCCGCGGCGCTGGAGCGCGGCGATCGGCAGCGTCGTCATCCCCGGCGCCGGCTCGTCGTCGACGAGGAGGAGCGGCGCGAGCTCGAGCACCTCGACCTTTCGCGGCGGGTGCTCGTCGCCGAGATCGTAGCCGAGGCGCTCGCGGAGGACGAAGCGGCGCGGCGGCCCCTCCTCGTCCGCGCGACGGAAGTTGCGGGCGCCGGCGCGGCTGATCGGCAGGGCGGCGCGGACCAGGATGCGGGCGCCGAGCGGGCGCGGCTCGCCGCCGAGGCTCCGGCGCGGCGGCGGCAGGTCGCTCTCCGGGCCCCAGTCGATCGGCGTGCCGTCCGGGAGCACGGCGCGCAGGCGGCGGAGCTCGATCTCCCCGCGGCTGAGGGCGGCCGGGTCGAGCTCGCAGTCGACGAGCCCCCAGGTGATCGGGTGGAGGGCGGCGAGGAGGCGATCGACGCGACCCTCGTGGTAGTCGTCTTGGGCCTGGAGATGTTGCGGGCAGAGGAGGAGCCCCTCGCTCCACCGCGGCTGTCGGGATCGGTGCTGCATCGTCTTCCTCGGGGTCGGCCGCGCCTGCGCGGCGTTGCGGGTCGAAGTCATCGCGTCGGGGGGGTCGCCGGGCGGGCGTCGACGCTCGCCTCGGCGCTCGTGGTCGTCGCGCAGGGGAGGCCGTCGCCGACGAACCCCGGCGGCGGCCGGAGAGCCCCGCGGAGCTGGCTGCCGGCGGCGACGACATAGACGCAGCGCGGCGGCGCGTCGGCGGCGGGGCAGGTCGCAGGTGCGAGCGGCAGGGGCACGACGGCCCCCGCCTCGCCCGGGGCCGCCCGGTGGAAGAGGCCGAAGAGCGCGAGGTGGGTCGCGCTCGGATCGACGTCGATCGACCAGCGCTCGCGGCTCGCCGGGTAGACGACGTGGTCGCGGCGGCTGAGCGGCGCTCGCCCGAGCGCCGCGGCCTCGTCCGCGTCGAGGTCGCGCGGCTCGATCGCCTCGATCGGCGGGGTCGCGTCGAGCTGGTAGATCCGGACGTGGGTCGGCCACGACTCGTCGCCCTCGCCGAGGTTGAGGCGCGCGTCGCTGTCGAGAACGACGTCGATCCTCTGGGGCGCGTCGCACGGGGCGGCGGGCGGCGGGGGTCGACAGGCGACGAGCAGGGCGGCGGCGAGCAGCCCGCGGCGGAGTTCTCGTGTGGTCTCACCCGGAGGTCGTCGGTTCGGGACGCTCCGACGGTGCGCCGCGGGTCTCGAGCGGACACGTCGGGTCGGTGCGGAGAAGGGATGACGCGCGGGGCTCGTGCCCTGGCCTGCCAGGGCGCAGCTCGGCCGCGCGCACGCGCGTCCTCGTTCATCGACAGGGCTCCGGGGTTCGCGGCGCTTCGCTCCCATGCCGCCGTGGTCGGCCGCCTCGTCGGGTCGTTGCGCGGCCCGTCGATCTTCAGCGCAACGGCGCCGCGCGGCGGTCGACCCCGGGGACATGCGCACGATGACTCCAAGACGCCGCAGCGCGCTGGTACTCGCGGTCCTCTGCGCGCTGGCGCCCGCCTGCGCCCGCCGCCAGGCCCTCGACGCGCCGGCGCTCGCACGCCTGCGCGCGTCCGATCCCGACCTCCGCGGCCTCCGCGTCTACCTCGATCGCCGCCTCATCGTCGTCTACCCAGAGGAGGAGACGCGCTCCCTCGCCGTCCGCGACGGCGTCGTCGAGGAGTCACGGATCACCGAGGAGCTCCGCCACGTGATCGGCCGCCGCCGCGCTGGCGCCGTGATCGCGGCGGCGGACGACGGCCGGAGCCTGTGGGTGAGCTTCGATCCGAGCTGCGTCGACGTCGGCTGCGCCTTCCACTTCGTCGTCGCCGGGGACGAGGCCTTCGCCCTCTCGGAGGTCCCGGCGCGCGCCGGTCGAGGGGCGCCCGAGGCCTACCGCGCGCGGGTCGCCGCTGGCACGCGCCTGCGCCCGCAGCTCGTCG
>JAGQIT010000844.1 GCA_020431135.1 Myxococcales bacterium
TGCGCTACATCGACGGGCTCGCCGCAGAGCGCCGGACGAGCCCGCGCGACGACCTGATGACCGCGCTCGTCGAGGCCGAGGACGCCGGCGATCGCCTGAGCCGCGACGAGCTCCTCGGGATGGTCTTCCTCCTGCTCACCGCCGGCCACGAGACGACGGTCAGCCTGATCACCAGCGGCGTGCGGGCGCTCCTCGATCACCCGGAGCAGCTCGCCCTCCTGCGCGACGAGCCGGCGCTCATCGACGGCGCGATCGAGGAGCTCCTGCGCTACGACGGGCCGCTGCTGACCACCGAGCTCTACTACGCGCGCCGGCCCCTCGACCTCCGCGGCGTGCGGATCCCCGCCGGCGAGGTCGTGCTCCCGGTGCTCCTCTCGGCCAACCGCGACGAGGCGACCTTCGAACGCGCCGACGCCCTCGACATCCGCCGCGATCCGAACCCGCACCTCGCCTTCGGCCGCGGCGCCCACTTCTGCCTCGGAGCGCCGCTCGCCCGCCTCGAGGGGCGCGTGGCGATCGCGGCGCTGCTCCGCCGCCTGCCGGACCTCCGCCTCGCCGACCCCGACGCCGCGCCGCGCTACGAGAACGCGTGGATCCTCCACAAGCCACGCGAGCTGCGGCTCGCCTGGGGCTAGGGGTCCGCGCGGCGCGGCGCCGTCGAACTCGGCGGCTCCCGAGCGCGACGGCGCCGACGCGTCGCCCCCCATCCTAGGGGCTGACGTCGCCGCAGGCGTTGCCGTCGAAGGTGACGTCCTGGAGCTGCGGGTTCGAGTCGCCGTTGCGCTCGATCCCCCAGCAGTCGCTGCCGGCGATGACGACGCTCGAGAAGGTCGGCGAGGCGTCCCAGAGCTCGACGTTGCCGTCGGTGTTGAAGCCGCCGCCCCAGCGGATCTCGGCGTGCTCGAAGCGGGTCTTCGTGTCGTCCGCCTCGTCGTAGATGATGACGCCGCCCCAGGCCCCGGGGTCGCTCGCCTGCGCGCCGGTGAGGACGACGGGCGCCTCCGCGGTGCCGACGGCCATCAGCCCGGAGGCGCCGGCGTGGCGGCTGAGCCACAGGCGCATCGCGTCCTCGAAGCCGATCGTCACGCCCGGCTCAAGGGTCAGCACCGCGGGCGTCTGGCCGCTGCCCTCGACGTTGATGTCGGTCGTCGCGCGGTAGGGGACGCCGAGGTCGGCCCAGCTCACGGCCTTGTCCACGGGCTCGTAGGAGCGCACCCAGAGCTCGTCGGCGTCGTTGCCGGTGAGGCTCACGCCGTCGCGCGGGACGGTGTGGACCATCGGCGTCTCGATCTCCCCCGGGCGGGCGCTGTCGGTGACCGCGAGGTCGGTGCTGCCGTCGCGGAAGAACGCGCGCTTGCTGAGGTCGAAGCCGCCGTCCTCGCAGCCGCGCAGGGTGAGGTGATCGACGCGGACGCTGGTGTCGACGAGGACGAGGCAGGCGTCGCTGTTGAAGCCGCCGCCCCACTCGATGACGGTGTGGACGAGCTCGAAGGAGTCGTCCTTGGTGTTGTCGTAGGCGAGCACGCCCGGCCAGGCGCCGCGGTCCTCCGAGTTCATCGAGCTGAGGATCACCGGCTTGTCGGCCGTGCCGCGGGTGATGAGGCCGGCCGCGCCCTCGTCGTAGGCCATCTCGAGTGGGGCGCCGTCGTCGAAGCGGAGGACGACGCCGGCCTCGAGCTCGAGGATCCCGGTCTTGGTCGCGCCGCCGCCGAGCTGGAGCGGGCGGAAGATGTAGTAGGGCACGCCGAGCTCGCGCCAGATGACGTGCTCGCGGACGGTGTAGAGCTCGAGGTTCGAGGGCTCGACGTAGATCCCGTCGCTGTCGTTGCCGGTGTAGTCGCTCTCGGCGACCGGCAGCGTGTGGGCGTAGCCAGGGTCGACGATCACGGGCCAGCCGGCGCCGTCGTGGATCTGGAGGCCGACGCTCTCGGGGGCCAGGCTGGCGCCGTCGCGCAGGCCGAGGCCGTACTCCTCAAAATTCGTCAGGGTGACGTGGTCGAGGAGCACCTCGGTGTCCTCGATCCACAGGTTGGCCTTCTCGTTGAAGCCGCCCGCCGAGTCGATCGTCGTGTGGTGGAGCTCGATCTCGCCGGCGGCCGAGTAGACGATGACGCCGCGCCACAGCCCCGCGTCGACGCCGCTCGCCGAGACGAAGCGGACCGGCGCGTCGGCGCTGCCGAGGACGCGGAGGTTGGCGGTCCCGCCGTCCTCGGAGACGAAGAGGCCGAGGTCGCTCTCGACCCGCACCTCGACGCCGGGCTCGATCGTCACGGTGCCGCCCTCGAGGTGGACGTCGCAGGTGATCACGTGCGGGCTGAGGGCCGCGGTCCAGGTCTCGTCGCTGGTGATCGTGCCGCAGTGCTCGGGTCCGGTGCCGACGACGCCGGTCGTCTCGCCGCCGGTCGTCTCGTCGCCGGTCGTCTCGCCGCCGGTCGTGCCGCCGGTCTCGGTGCTCGTCTGGCCGCTGGTCTGGTCGGTGGCGCTGCCGGTGTCGTCGCCGGTGACCTCGATCGTGCAGCCGGCGAGCGCAAACGCGACGCCGAGGGTCAAGGTGCCAAGGATCTGCTTGTCAGTGTTCATGTCGGGGCTCCTGCGCGCTGGGACGGCGCGGGCCTCCGAAAGATGGGCCGCAGCCCGCTTAAGCCGCGCTTAAACCGGGCTTAATCGCCGCCTTCAGCGACTCGGACGTCGGCGTCGGGATCGAGCACGTAGCCGTCGTCGCGGCGCAGGAGGAGCTCGCGCAGGCCGAGCTTGCGCAGCGCCGTCAGGGCGACGTGGACGCGGTTCGCCCCCGCGCGCTCGATCACCCGCTCGTCGGGCCAGCCCGCGGCGAGGAGATCGGACATGCTCGAAGGGACACCTGGGGACGCGGCGCGCTGAGCGACGAGAACCGCGAGGATCCGCGCGAGCGCCCGGCGGTGCGCGATCTCGACGCGCTCTCCCGCCGGCAGGCGAAACCACCGCCCCTCGCCGTCGACGAGCACCGCGGACGCCGCGTCGTCCGCGGCGACGGGGGCGCGCCCGACCGCGGGCGGCGGCGAGTCTGCGCCGAGCATCCTCCGCACGCGCGGCGTCAGGCGCAGGAGGGAGCGCCCCTCGTCGGCGTCGATCGCCAGGCACTCGATCACGGCCTCAAGCTCGCGGACGTTGCCCGGCCAGCGGTGGCGCAGGAGCGCGAGGGTCAGCCGCGGGTGCAGCGGGCGCGCCTCGCCGAGGTAGCGGCGCAGGAGGTGCTGAGCGAGCAGCGGGGCGTCCTCGAGGCGCGCCGCGAGCGGCGGCAGGTGGATGATCCAACGGCTGAGCCGCTGGATCAGATCGCGGCGCAGCGGGCTCTCCTCGAGCGGCCGGTGCGAGGTCGCGACGATCCGCGGCGCCCCGACGGCGTCGAGCACCGGCAGCAGCCGGGCCTGCGCCGCCGCGCTCGCCTCGTCCACGCCCTCCAAGATCAGCGTGCCCGCGGCCGCAGGCGGCTCGATGAGCGCCGCGAGCCGCTCAGCGGGGACGCTCGCGCAGTGGATCGTCCGCGCCTCGCCCGGGCGACCGCTGGCCCCGTGGAGGACGCCGGCGAGGTGGCTCTTGCCGGCGCCCGGCGGACCGACGAGCAGGAGCGTGGTCGAGCGCGCGGCGACCTTGTGCGCCGCGTCGAGGATGGCCGCGTGGGCGTGGCCGCAGCCGACGAGCCCGTCGATCGGAGGGAGGCGCGGCCCAGGGCGCGGCGCCCGACCGACGAGGAGCACCGTGCGCCCGAGGGTGATGACGTCGCCGACGTGCAGGCTCGCCGCGTCGACGCGCGCGCCGTTGACGAGCGTGCCGTTGTGGCTGCCGAGGTCGC
>JAGQIT010000845.1 GCA_020431135.1 Myxococcales bacterium
GGCCGCCGCCGGCGAGCGCCGGCAGCCGCGGCGCGGCGTCTGACAGCGCCGCCGCCGCGGCATGTCCCGCGGAACACGATCCCTCGAGCGCGGGTCAGCGTCGCAGCGAAGCCGGCGCATCGCCCGACGCGGCCGTCCGAGGGTTCAGCACAAACTCGCTGCATCAACGCCGCGGCGCCATAGCAAGCCGCGGTGCCCGGGTTGCCGCACGTCCAGGCGCAGCCGAGACGGCTGAGTTCACGGACCTATTCGCCGCGCAGGCCGTCGAGGCGCCCGCGCAGGCCTGCGGGCAGGCGCGCCTCCCAGCCGTCCTTGATCCACCGGCGCAGATCGTTGTCGCCGTGGGTGTTCCACAGGAGGACGGGCCCCCCGACGCCGCCGCGGCGGAGATCAGCCTCGAGCCCGGCGAGGCACTTGCCGGTGTAGGTCGTCTCGAGATGGAGGCCGTGCGCGGCCGCGTGCTCGACCGCCGCCCGACCGTCGCCGGTCGGCACCGCGTAGCCCGGCCCCACCTCTCCATGGTCGATCGACCAGGTCACGCCAGCCCCCTTGAGGAGCGCCGCCGCGCCGCCGCGCAGGCGCGCGGGGTCGAGCCCGTAGGTGGCGAGGGCGGCGACGATCTGCCCGAGCATCCGCCGGTAGAGGAGGCCGTTGAAGGCCCAGCGCTCGACCGCCGAGACGATCCGCAGGCGGCAGCCGACCCCGGCGAGGGCGAGGCCGACGGCGAGCCCGGCCGACGATCCGGCGGAGCCGCCCGTGATGTAGATCGTCGCCGGCTTCGGCAATTCGCCGGCGGCGATCTGCGCCGCGAGCTCGAGGCCGGCGGCGACGAAGCCGAAGCCGCCGAGGCCGGTGCTCGCCCCCGGGGCCATCGACACGCCCATCTGCGCCGGCCGCCGCCAGACGTGGTAGGCGAGCCACGCGAGCGGCAGCGCGGCCCGGCTGCGCACCGACCACAGCTCGGCGTCGAGGGAGATCAGCGCCCCGAGGTTGCGCGCGACGTGGGGCGTGTAGACCTGATCGAAGGTCAAGGCGTGGAGGCGGCGCCCGAGGCCGCGGAGGTAGAGCGCGAGGGCGACGAGGTGGTGGCTGCCGATCCCGCCGACGCTGACGATCGGCGCCGCGCCGTCGAAGGGCGCGTTGGCGAGGAGCCACTCGAGCTTGCGCACCTTGCCGCCGCCGTAGAGATCGCTGGTCTGGTCGTCGCGCTTGATCCAGACCTCGACGTCCTGGCGATCGAGCCAGGCGGCGCGCTCGACCGGGGTCGGCAGCGCGGCGAGGCGCAGGCAGGGCGGCGGGCGCCCGAGGAGCCCGGCGAGGGGGTGATCGGCGCGGAGCTCTAGGCCTTCGCCAGCGCGGACTTCGAGGGCTCGCTCCGGGGCGTCCATCGCCGCGACCTATACCCCAGGACGCGGCGAGGCGGCCAGCGCCGGGGAGGCGGCGATCCGCGTGCCAAGGGCGCCTCGGAGGACGAACGCGGCCCGCGTCGTCCGCGGCCACGCGCTCCCCGCAGGCGCGGCCTCGACCCTCGGCGGCGGCCGCCGTGTCGCCTGCGCGAGACGCCGGCGCAAACGCGCCCTGTGCTACTGTCTGCCGCGTGAAGGCTTGCCCCTATTGCGGAGAGTCGATCCAGGACGTGGCCGTCAAGTGCCGCTACTGCAATGAGTGGCTCGACCCGACCAAGCGCCCGCCGTGGTCGGTGAGCGGCCTCCCGCTCCAGCCTCCGCCGGGGTCGATGTCCGACACGATCCCCTACGGCCAGCTCAGCGCCCACGAGCTCGCGGCCCGCGACCTCGCCGCTCGCCCGAGCGAGCCGACGCCCGAGCCCCGCCCCGCCCTCGAGAGCGCCGTCGACGCTGCAGTGAGCCCGAGCCGCCCGGACGAGACCGTCCGCGAGCCGGCGATCCGCCACGACGACGGGCCCGTCGCGCGCCCGCCCGCCCGCGACGACGACCACCCCGCCTGGGGCGACGCCCCGCGACCCCGCGCCCGCCCGCCGACCGACAGCTACGGCGATCCCCCGGCGTCCCCCGGCCACTTCAGCTACCCGCGACCCGAGCACCCGCAGCCGACCTACCCGGCGCCGGCGTACCCGCCCGGGACGGATCTCGCCGCCCGCCGCGACTTCGCGGAGGAGCCCGAGACCACGCGCTACGTCACCGACGATCGCCGCGCCCGTGACGAGCGACCCCGCCGTGACGACCGCGCCGGTCATGACGAGCGACCCCGTCGTGACGAGCGCGCGCGCCGTGACGACCGCCCGCGTCGTGACGAGCGACGACCGGCCCGTGACGACCGCGACCTCCACCCCGACGACCGCCGCGCGGCCGTCCCCCCGCCGCCCGCGTTCGCCGAGCACGAGCCTCACGATCAGCCGCCGCGCGAGCCCACCCGGCGCCCGCGCCAACA
>JAGQIT010000846.1 GCA_020431135.1 Myxococcales bacterium
GGGGCCGCAGGCGGGCGGGGTCCCGGCGAGCGGGGGTCCGCCTGCGACGGGCGCGGTCGGTGCTCGGGCGGCGGCGCCGGCCTGCGCGATCGAGCCGGTCGTCCGTACGCAGCTCAACATCCGTGTGGCGACGGCGATCGGCGAGGTCGCCGGCAAGCGCTGGATCGTCGCGACCCTCGAGGCGGAGGGGGAGGGGGCCCGGCCGGCTGTTCTCCTCCACCTCGATCGCCGCGGCGCCCTGATCCAGACGCCGCTGCCGTGGTGGAGCGAGGACGTGGCGATCGAGCGCGGAGCGACGCCGGGCCTGCGCTTCGTCGACGCGACGGCGCCGCGGTGGTTCGCCGTCGATCTGCGCGACGCGGACGCGCCCGTCGTCGGCGACGTCCAGCCGATCCCCGGGCTAGTGCCGGGTGAGTACCCGAAGGGGATCGGCAGCGACGGCCGGCGGGCGCTCGTCTCGCTCTACCGGCGCGCGCCGGACGGGTCGAAGCCGAGCTACATCGGCGAGACCTTCCTCCTCGACGTGGCCACGGGCGCGAAGATCGGCGCCCCGGCGCCGGCGACGGTATGGGCGGCGAGCTGCGCCGACGGCCGCTGCTACGGCCTCGCGGAGGCCAACCGCGATCCGCAGCCGAGCGTCCTCGTCGCCCTCGACGACGCCGGCTACCGCGAGCTCGCCGACATCGGCCCGTGGCGCTGCGGCGGCGCCGAGGCCTGGCATGTCGGCGACGAGTGGCGCGTCGCGTGGAGCGAGCGCGGGAAGATCGGCCTCGCCTCGCTCGACCTCCGCAGCGGCGACGTGCGCACCGGGACGCTCGAGCTCGGCGGCGACGGCTGCGTGAGCGCGGCGGCGGCGGTCGAGCTCGGCGCCGGCGGTCGCGGCCTCATCGTCACCCGCGATCGCGGCATGTCGAGCCCTGGGACGAGCGCGCTCTACCTCCTCGACGAGGGGCGCGGCGGGCTCGTCGGCGGCGAGTCGCAGGAGCTCCCGGCGATGACCTTCACGAGCCAGGCCTTCGCGCCCGTCGGCGGCGGCGGCTGGCTCCTCGCCATCGACTATCGGGCGGCCTCGGGGATGATCCACGGGCCGCCGGACGCCGACGGCAGCTACGAGTACCACGAGATCTGGGACTTCAGCGGCCGCGTCGGCCTCCTGGAGCTCGATCGCGGCGGCGGGAGCTGGCGCTGGCGCAGCGAGGCGCCGCTGCCCCACTCGGGCGACTCGGGCGACTTCAGCGACGGCTACCGCCCGCGCCTCCTCACCGGCCCGGGGAGCGGCGGCGTGCTCCTCGTCGGCGACGGCATGCCGAGCGAGTACGTCGCGGTGGTCGAGCCCTGTCCGGCCGGCGCGTGAGCGCCTGGCCCGACCGGAGCTGCGCGGCCCGGACTTGGCCGCCGTGCGCTCGATGAGCGCGTCGCGGGCTCTCCTGTCCTCCGATGCGAACATGTCTATTTGGCCATGTCCTTCCGGTGGGGCGGCCCGCGCTCGGCCGTCCGGTCTGCGTCGCCCGGGGCGCCCGCGGCCGTCCGCGGGGCCGCGTTTAACTGTCTGATGAGACATCCTATCCTGCGAGCATGATCACAGTTCTCGGTGAAGATAGTGACGGCCGCGAGGCGTGCTTCGAGGCGAATAGGGACAGTCGAGTCGACTGCGCGCGGATGGGGAGCTTCGCCGTAGCGGTGGGCGGCGAGCCGTCGGTGCTCTACACAATCGGCGCGGACACATGCACGATCATCGCGATCGCCTGCCCGGGGCAGCGCTACGCGCTCGGCCACTTCGACGGCTCACTCCTTGGCATCCATGGCGCCGGCATCTACGAGGTCGCGGTTAGGAAGATGCTCGACCAGCTAGAGGCGGAGCACGCGGAGCACATCGTCCTCTCTGGGGCGAACGACGGCGCGGGCAACGACGCGGCGATCGCAGCGGCGGTCGCCGGGTTCGGGCCTGTGACGTGGTGCCGTCCCGAGGCGGAGGATTGGTACGACAAGGGGTACCTCTTCACCCGGGAGCGGACCCTCGCGCTGTACATGTGGATGGAGGACGACCAGCCCTCGCTACGCACCACGGGGAGAACCTTCCCATACTAGAGGGCGAGCTCCGACGGCGCAGACGAACGAGCCCCGCGACGCCTGGCGCCGCGGGGCTCGAACGCGCGAAGGCGCGGCCCGCCGCTACTGCGGGAGCGGGACGATGATCTCGTTGATCCCCGCGATGTCACCGCCGCCGGGGTAGCCGTACGACGAGTAGTAGTCGGTGCCCCAGACGACGATGCCGAAGAGCTTGTCGCTCTCGGCGAGGTGGCGGCTGGTGTCGCACTGGGTGCCCGGCGCAGGCTGGCCGCCGCGCGACAGGTCGATGTGGGCGTACTCGAAGCGGCCGTCGCCGCCGACCGGCTTCCAGCCGCTCACCGGGTCGGGCATGCACTCGATGTTGACGTCGGCGAACTGATCGTCCTCGCCCTTGACGCGGATGAGCACGAGGTTCGTGGTCGGGTACGTCGGGTCGGTGAAGAAGACGTAGCGGTCCTGGAACTGCGCCGGCGGCAGGAGGCTCACCCACTCCTCGTCGCCGAGCGGGCACTGGTCGGGGTCGTTGGTGCAGCCGAAGCGGAAGCCGTTCTGCGTCCCGGCCATGTACTGCGAGAAGAGGAAGGGGTGCTCGTCGTCCTGCGACGAGACGATGAAGACGCTGGTGGTCTCGAAGTCGACGATCTGGCCGGCGTTGATCATCGTCGGCACGCCCGCCGGCATCGGATCCCAGGTGAGCTGGGTGCCGTCGACGGCGCCCACGAGGCGGTAGGGGACCGACTCGGGGTTGAGGTTGTTGAGGCGGGTGACGATCCCGGCGCCGATGTACTCGCTGCCGAGCGCCGTCACGTGCGGGATCTGCTGGTGCGCCGACTCGCCGCCGCCGCCGCCCGGCGACGTCTGGCTGTCGATGCGCATGTACTTGTTGCCGGTCCACAGGGCGATCGGCTTGTCCGACTCGATGATCGCCGCGGTCGGGTCCATCGGGTTGTTCTGGCCGCTCCACTGGAGGACGTCGCCGGCGTTGATCGTGTACTCGGTCGTCTGGTTGGCCGGCGCCGGGTCGATGCCGTTGCCGCCGGGGAAGTTGGACTTCGGCGCGATCTTGACGACGGTGTTGTCCTCGTTGGCGACGACGAGGGCGAAGCGGCCGTCCTGGTAGGTCCCCTGCTCGGGGGCGTTGGCGACGAAGTTCGTCCCCCACGAGGTCGCCGGGAAGAGGAGCGTCGCGCTCGGCAGGTACGAGCTCGCGCCGCCGTAGGGGAGGATGTCGTAGGCGCGGACCGGGCGGTCGGTGACGATGCGGAACGCCTTGCCGATGCCCGAGCCGGGGACGGCCGTGTCGTCGAGGACCGCCGGCGGCACCGGGCACTCGAGGCTCGTCGAGTTCTTGACCCCCGGGCGGTGCGAGAGGAAGAGGATCGCGACCTCATCCGGCGGCAGGCCCTCGGCCGGCAGGTTGTCGTAGGTCGTGTTCGGGGCGATGCCGCTGGGGATCCGCGCGTAGGTGTTGGCGTCGTAGGTCTGGCCGTCGCGCTCGATGGTGATGTTGACGTGGTCCTCGCCGGTGTTGGCGAGGAAGACGGCGAAGCACGGCCCGCGCTGGCTCGCGCTCTGGTTGCCGTTGAAGACGAAGGGGGGCGTCGGCGCCCAGAACTCGCAGCCGATCGACCCCTCGACCTGGGCGATCGCGTCGCAGATCGGCACGCACATCGCGTCGAGGCAGCCCTGGTCCGGCGGACAGGTGTCGACGATCTGGTCGTTCTCGTTGAGGATGTGCTTGAGGTCCCCCGAGCAGTGGAGCATCGGCGGCTCGCCGGTGGTCGTGGTCGTGCTCGTGCTCGTGACCCCGTCGGTCGTGCTGCTGTCGGTGTCGCCCGTGCTCTCGCTGCTCGTCGACGTCGTCATCCCGGAGGTCGTCGACGTCGAGGTCCCGTCGCTGTCGGTGCCAGTGCCGGACGCGGTGTCGGTGCCGGTGCTGTTCGTGGCGGTCCCCGTGGCGGTCGTCGTCGCGGTCGTCGAGGCGGTCGTGGTCGCCGTCGCCGTGCCGGAGGTCGAGTCGGTCTCGCCGGTCGTGTCATCGCCGTTACAGGCGGCGACGAGGGCGAGCGCCGCGAGGCTCGTGGAGAGGAGGTACTGGGGGCTACGGGGATTAATCGTCATGGTCGGCAGGGCTCCGCGCACGTCAGCGTCCATGAGTATCACAGCTGCGGACCCCGCAAGCGGGGGCCGTGCCGGCTGCGGGCGGCGGCGCGGCGGCTGTGGGGCCGGGCCGCTGGCCCTCGCCCTAGACCCGGGCTACCTTGGCGCCCCCGCGGTCAGCGTTCCGCGGCGCCACCGATGACCGGCCTCTCCTCTATCTCGGCGATCCCGAAGATCCTCGCGGCCCTGCGCGGCGCCGCCCCGCGGGGGCAGAGGCGCCTGCGGGTGCTCGGCGCCGAGGGCGGCTTCCTCGGCCTCCTCCTCGCCCGCGCGGCGATCGATCACGAGGCGAGCGGGCCGCTCGTCTACGTCGCCCGCGACGAGGCGAGCGCGCGCTCGGTCGCCGCCGACGTCGGCTTCTTCCGCGGCCTCTCGGCGCGCGAGTCGGCGGCGCCCGACGGCCCGATCCTCGTCGTCCCCGAGAACGAGACCTCGCCCTACGGCGACGCCGCGACCGACCCGCGGGTGCTCGCCCAGCGCCTCGGCGCCCTCTACCGCCTGCAGTCCGAGCGCGAGGGCTGGGGCGCGTCGCCGCCGGAGCTGATCGTCATCAGCCTGCGCTCGCTGCTGCGCCAGGTGATCCCCCGGGAGGCCTTCGCCGGCCTGTGCCGGCGCTGGGAGAGGGGCGGCCTGATGGAGCTCGAGGAGGCCGCCCGCGACCTCAGCCGCGCCGGCTACCAGCGCGTCGACGTCGTCGAGGATCCGGGGACCTTCGCGATCCGCGGCGGCGTCGTCGACGTCTACTCGGCGCTCGGCCGCTTCCCGGCGCGCATCGAGCTCTTCGGCGACGAGATCGAGCGGATCCGCCTCTTCGATCCGGACTCGCAGCGATCGCTGCGCGAGGTCGAGTCCGTCGAGATCCACCCGGTGCGCGAGACCGTGGCGACGATCGACGGGCCGATGCGCCCGGCGATCCTCGGCCTCGCCGACGCCATCGAGGTGCCGTCGAGCAAGACCCGGCAGGTCCTCGACAACCTGGCGGA
>JAGQIT010000847.1 GCA_020431135.1 Myxococcales bacterium
GCGACCCTGTCGATCCGCAACGTCAGCACCGAGCGGACGCTCCTCCTGACCGCGGTCCGCTACTACGACACCAGCGGCGCGCTTATTGAGGACTACCTCGACAAGGAGGTGGCGCTCGGACCCCTCGAGACCGTCGAGTACTTCGTCCGCGAGGACGACCGCCGCGGCGGCTCGGGGGCGAACTTCATCGTCGACTGGCACGCCGAGTCGCCGCTCGTCCGCCCGCTCGTCGAGGCGGTGATGGTCCGCGACCGCGCCGGCAACCAGGCCTACGCCTTCTCGACCCGCGGCATCGAGATCCCCGAGACATCGGCGCTCCCCGACGCGCCGACGAGCGCGGGCGCCAAGACCGACGACGGGCCGCCGGAGGCTCCTCCTGCGGAGGCCGCGGAGTAGCGGTCACCTCCTGCGTCGTCGAGCCTGACAGTCAGTCGACGTGCGGAGCGGCAGCCCGTCCTCGGCGCTCATGCTGGGGCGGCGCAGAAATCAACGTGTCTTCGCGGTCAGATCCGCGGCCGGCGCGTCTAGTCTGCGCGGCATGAAGACGATGGGCTTACGGCGTCCGTCTCCGGCCTTCGCCGGCCTCCTCGCGCTGACCTTCGGCGCGGTCCTGTGGATGATCGCGGAGCGACCCGAGTGGCACCCCCCCGAGGGCGAGGACGCGGTCGCTACGGGTCGCATGATCGCTAGCGTCGGCCAGGGGAGCGCCGCGGTGGGGAGCGTCGCCCTCGCGTATCGAGCGGCGCAGTCGCTGGGCGAGCGCGGTGCCGAGGACCGGCGCGGGCGCGAAGGAGCGCCGCGGCTAGAGCGGCGCTCGGACGCCGGCGAGCGCGACCGCTGAGGCCGCAGGGCGCCTGAGGGACAGGCCCAGCGCTGGGCGGGCAGGAGACCGCGCCGCCGGAGCGCCGCGCAGGGCTTTCGCGGACGCGCCCACGCAGCCCGCGTGGTACTCTGCGCTCGGGATGGCCAAGGACGACGAGTCGAAGAGTGATCGGCGCGCGCCGAAGGTAGAGGACCCCGATCGCGCCGCGATCCTCGCCCGTCGCCAGCGCTTCATCGCGATCGCCCTCTCGGGGCTCACCACCGGGACCGCCTGCGCGCGGTCGGAGCCCTGCCTCAACGTCGCCCTCCCGCCGGACGAGCAGTCCGAGCCGATCGAGCCCGGGCGGACCACCGGCGACACGGGAGACCTCGGCGACACCGTCGTCACCGCGCCGCAGCCCTGCCTCGAGGTCGCGTCGCCGCAGCCCTGCCTCGACGTCATCGAGCCGACCGAGCCGGAGCCGAGCCCGCAGCCGTGCCTGAAGGTCGCGGCGCCGGAGCCCGAGCCGGAGGCGCAGCCGCAGCCTTGCCTCGACGTCCGCGAGCCGGAGCCGAGCCCGCAGCCGTGCCTGAAGGTCGCGGCGCCGGAGCCCGAGCCGCCCAAGACGACCAAGCCCAAGCCCAGGCCGCAGCCGTGCCTGCGGGTCAAGAAAATCGATCCTGAATGACCGTCGCGGTCGCCGACGGCTACACCCAGCTCGCGCTCCATGTCCTCGCTCACGTCCCGCAGGGCGGACCGGGGGAGCTCTACGATCCGCGCTACGTCGCCTGGTCGACGCGGGCGCTCGGCGCTGACGACCTCATCGCCGACGGCGCGGTGATCGGCGCGCGCTGGCGCCTCGACCCGGGGCTCGCGGCGCTCCACGCCCTCCCGGAGCTCTTCGGATCGATCGCCGCGCTGCGCCGCTGCGCCGCCCGTCCGCTCGCCGAGCTCGGGCCCGAGGATGTCGCGGCGCCGGGGCTGCTGGCCGCGCTTCAGGCTCACGACGAGGTCGCCGTCGAGCTCGCCTACGCCGCCTTGGGTCTGTGTGCGCCGCGCCTTGAGGCGTGCATGCGGAGGACGATCCTCCCGGCGTTGAGCGCCGCCCAGGTCGCCGTCGCGGCGGCCGTCGACGCGCTCGCGCCCGCCTTCCCCGGGCTCGCTGAGGCGCGCGTCGAGCTGGCCTGGGCGCTCGGCTGCCGCGGTCGCGCGCTGCCGCGGCGCATCGTCGTCGGCGCGCCTGCGGTGTGGACGGACGTCGATCCGCCGACCTCCGCGGTGATCGCCGCCCACGAGCACAGCGTGCGCGCCTGCGGGGCGACGAGCTACGCGCTCGCCGAGTGGCGGGCGCTCGTCGACGTCGCGGCGCGGCTTCGGCACGGACCTTCGGCTCTCCGCGACGCCCACGCGCGCTGGGTCGCCGGGCTTGATCTGTCGACGGTCGTCGTCGGCGCGATCGCTGCCGGTCTGGCGACGCCGGCCGACGCCGCGGCCCTGGCCGAGCCTCGGGGACGGGCGGCGCGTCTCGCCGAGCTGTCGACGATCGTCTGATTCCCCGCACGGGCGACGCACCTCGTCCGCGGTCGACGGCGCGTCGCGCCGGTCGGCTGCTCGACGGGTCGCCCCGCCGCGTCGCCGAGCGAGCCGCGCTTCGGTCGGTGACGCGACCCGCGGAGCGGTACAGTCGGAGCATGCGAGCCGCACACATCACCGCCCTCGAAGGCCCCAGCGCGATCGAGGTCGTCGAGCGCCCCGACCCTGAGCCCGGCGCCGGTCAGCTCGTCGTCGCCGTCGAGTCGGCCGGGCTCAACTTCCCGGATCTGCTGATGACCCGCGGGCTCTACCAGCTGCGCCCGCCCGTCCCCTTCGCGGCGGGCGGCGAGATCGCCGGGACCGTGGTCGCGGTCGGCGACGGCGCCGACTTCGCGGTCGGCGATCGGGTCATGGCGCTCATCGGGTTCGGCGGCTTCGCAACGCACGTCGTCGTCGACGCCGAACGCTGCGTGCGGATCCCGGAGACGATGGCGACCGACGTCGCCGGCGCGCTCATGTACACCTACGCCACCAGCTACCACGCGCTCGTCGATCGCGGCGCCTTGAGGGCGGGCGAGACCCTGCTCGTGCTCGGTGCCGCGGGCGGCGTCGGCTCGGCCGCCGTCGAGATCGGCGTCGCGCTCGGGGCCGAGGTCATCGCCGCCGCCTCGAGCCCGGCCAAGCTCGAGTTCTGCGCCGAGCTCGGCGCCCGCGCTGGCATCGACTACACCCGCGAGGACCTGAAGACGCGGGCCAAGGCCCTCAGCGGCGGCGCGGTCGATGTCGTCTACGATCCTGTCGGCGGCGACCTTGCCGAGCCGGCCCTGCGCGCCCTCGGCCCCGGCGGTCGCCACCTCGTCATCGGCTTCGCGGCCGGGCAGATCCCCCGGGTCCCGTGGAACCTCGTGCTCCTCAAGCAATGTGCGATCGTCGGCGTCGCCTGGGGCGCGTGGGCGCTGGCGAACCCGAAGCTGCACGCGGCCAACCTCGCGGCGCTCTTCGACCTCCACGCCGCCGGCAAGCTGAGGCCGCGGATCACCGCCCGCTACGGCCTCGATCAGGTCGGTGAGGCGCTGCGCGCGATGGCGTCGCGCGACGTCAAGGGCAAGGTGATCATCGATCCGCGGACCTGAGTCGGTGCCGCGCGCGCGGCGTGAAGGGAGCGTAGCCGAGGAGTAGAGCGACGCCTGTCCCTTCATTCATGTCGTGAGCTACAGCGCCGACAGCTCCGTCACCGCGCACTTCGTCGGTCGTTGCAAGGGCGCGCCGTCGGGGCCCATCGGCGCCGACTCCATCGGGTTCGGCGGCTGCGGCTCGCGCGGGGTGCAGGTGACCCGGACCCGCTTGCCGTCATGGGCGACGAGCTGCTCATGCGAGACGTTGTCCGAGGCCGCGAGCACGGTCTCAGCGTCGTCGCCGCGGAGGGTGAACTCGACGCCCATGTAGGCGGCGACGCTCTTCGTCCGCGGCAGCTCTTGATACTCGAGAACGCCCTCGCGGGTGATCGTGCCAGTCGGCGCGTTCTCCTCGGCGGCGGGCG
>JAGQIT010000848.1 GCA_020431135.1 Myxococcales bacterium
CCGCGGATCATCCCCCGCGAGATCGCCGACCAAAACCACGAGCTCGCGGCGGCGCTGCAGCGGCACGTCCGCACCGTCGTCCAGCGCAACATGCCGGGGCGCTCGCTCGACGTCCGCCCGGAGCCGGAGCGCGTCTGTCCGCAGGGCGGCTGCAAGGCGCCGACGATCGGCATCCTCCTGTCGCGCGAGCAGCAGGGCTGCCTCGTCCTCGCGCTGATCTCAAAGCCAGGCGAGTCGCCGACGAAGATCGTCCCGTGGGCGGGCGACGTGAAGCTCCGCGCCGACACCGTCCCCTTCCGCGAGTACCCTGAGACCCAGATCACCGTCGCCGACTACGTCCCGTGCAACAACCTCCTGTCGACGATGGACGACAACGAGGCGGCGGTCCTCCGGGCGCTCAAGGAGTCGATGCAGTAGGCGACGGCCGCGGCCCCTCGCTCCGCAGCCGGCGCCTCGCCGACCGGGCCTCGCCGGGCGGCGACCAAGCGCCGCACGCCTCACCCCGTGGATCCCCCCGGGAGGCGAACCGATCGCAGGTCAGCGTTCGCCGACCACAGCAACCGACAGGTGATCGCCTAAGGTCCGACGTCCGACGTCCGACGCCCGCGTCGCGGACCTCGCGGCCTGCGGTGAGAATCCCGTGTGGCCTGGCATCACCACGTCGGCCGATGAGAGCCCCGCCTGGGAAGGCGAGGAAGCGCCGCCGAGCCGAGCGGCGCCACAGGTCTCCGCTGCGCGCCGCGTCGCCCGGGCAAGCGAGGACGGCGCTTTGCCACAGGCGACGAGGGCAGCGCCGCGGCCGAGTGCAGATCGTGCAGCCCGGCGAGGTCGGCGAGGGGCCGCCGGGGCCGCGCCGTCTCCCCCTGGGCACGGGTCGATACACCCTGACCAAAGAGACACCTGCGCGAATTCGCCCGACCGCGAAAGCCGTGCGCACGGACCGCAAGACGCCGCCACAGGCCTGTTCGATTGAGCCCTTGCGCCGGCGAGTGGTATACGAATATCGACGCGGCAGCCCCGTGACGCAACCGGGATCAGGCGCCGACCACCGAGGCCCCGCCGCATCGACTTGTCCCTCTGCCCACAGATTGAGAGAGCACCCATGCCCATGAACTACTCGCTCCGCGGATGCTTCAGCATCGCCCTCGGCACCCTCCTTGTCATCGGCTGCACCGGCGACGATCAGACGACCGACACCGCCGCGTCGGCGACCGACTCGGACACCGAAGGCACCGTCACCAACTCGACCAACACGACGCCGGGGACGACGACCGCGTCGACCACCGCCAGCGGCACCGACACGATGAGCGGCACGGGCACCGACAGCGACGGCACGTCGACGACGATGACGAGCGGCGAGTCCGAGACCGACACCGCCGGGACGGACACCGACGCCAACGTCTGCGGCGACGGCATCCTCGGCGGCGACGAGCAGTGCGACGACGGCGAGAACAACGGCACCGACCAGTCGACCTGCAACGACGACTGCACCCTCAAGGACCCGGTCTGCGGCAACGGCATCGAGGAGGTCGGCGAGGAGTGCGACGACGGCAACAACGACAACGGTGACGGCTGCGCCGCCGACTGCACCATCGAGATGATGAACGTCTGCGGCGACGGCATGCTCGGCGACGACGAGGAGTGCGACGACGGCAACAACATGGGCGCCGACGGCTGCGAGAACGACTGCACGAAGTCCGCCCCCGGCGAGTGCGGCAACGGCGAGCAGGAGTGGAACGAGCTGTGCGACGACGGCAACGGCATCAACGGCGACGGCTGCGAGGACGACTGCACGCCGACGCCGGAGCCCGCCTGCCAGATGCCCGAGGACTACATCTCCTGCGACGGCGCCCTCAACAAGGGCGACGCCCTCGCCCCCTACCAGGCCCTCGGCCTCGCCTGCTCCGACAAGGTCAACGAGGCGATCTTCATCTCGAACACCCAGTTCCAGTCGCCCGACGCCAACGCCTGGCAGATCGCCAAGGGCTTCGGCACCTACCAGGAGATGGGCCAGCTCCTCTACTCGGCGCGTGAGGGCGAGTCGTTCATCATCATGAGCAGCGGCAAGGTCTCGGCGCCGAACGGCCAGGGCGTCGTCACCGAGACCTCGGGCTCGCAGACCGGCAACGGCTCGAACAACAACCCCGACGACGACGCCTTCCTCCCCGGCTACTCGCCGACCGACGACGACTCGGGCGTCCTCCAGCCGCAGTGGCAGAAGGGCGGCAGCAACCCGAACGACAAGATCTGGTTCTCGTTCAAGACCCAGACCCCGGGCGGCGTCAAGGGCTACGCCATCGACTTCGCCTTCTTCTCGTCCGAGTGGCCGAGCTGGGTCGACACGACCTTCAACGACCTCTTCGTCGCCTGGCAGGTCGCCGAGGAGTTCACCGGCAACATCTCGACGATCGGCGATCTGCCGACGACGATCACCGCCCTCCACCCGCACTGGACCAGCGTCCCGCTCGGCGGCTCGAAGACCTGCGGCAACTTCGGCTCTGACGGCCCGGGCTTCTCGTGCAGCGAGCCGCAGCTCGGCGGCACCGGCTTCGAGGGCCACGCCGGCACCACCTGGGTCCGCATCAACCAGCCGA
>JAGQIT010000849.1 GCA_020431135.1 Myxococcales bacterium
TCCCCCACGCCTTCGAGCCGCTGCGCCGGATCTTCGGCGCCCGCGACCTCCCGGACCCCGAGTCGGTGCGGGTCGCCGCCCTCCGGGCGATCGGCAAGATCGGCACCGTCGAGGCGCTCGACTTCCTCTGCGATCGCCTGCGCGAGGGCGAGGAGCCCTTCGTCCAGATGGCCAGCGGCGCGATCTCAGAGCTCGCGAACCCCGAGCTGCTCCCCTACCTCCGCCGCCAGATCGACTTCGTCCCGCCGGAGTTCCGGGCTGTCCTCGAGGACACGGCCCAGCACCTCGAGTCGCGGATGCGCTGACGCGCGCGCGCCTGTCTCTTCGGTCTGGCGCGCACGCGGGCGCCGCGTCAGCCGTCCCTCCCGGGGAAGGGCTCGGAGCCGATCAGCGCCTCGAGCTCGGCGACGGCCTTGGGCACGGCGGCGCTGAGGATCTCGGGGCCGACGTCGCGGATCAGGACGTCGTCCTCGACGCGGATCCCGACGCCGCGCAGCTCGGGCGGCGCCCTCTCGTCGTCCTTGGCGATGTAGAGCCCGGGCTCGACGGTGATGACGTAGCCCGGCTTGAGCGGCCGCGGCGTGCGGCGCAGGCAGTAGTGCCCCGCGTCATGGACGTCGGCGCCGAGCCAGTGGCTGTGGCGGTGGCAGGTGTAGCGGCTGTAGGTCGACTCGTCCTCGAGGAGCGCGTCGACCTCGCCGTCGACGAGCCTGAGATCGCGGAGCCCCTGGAGCAGCGTGCGCAGGCACACGCGGTAGATCCCGTCGATGGTCGAGCCGACCCGCGACGCGGCGATCCCGGCCTCGTTGGCGGCGAGAACGATCGCGTAGAGGTCGCGCTGCGCCGGCGAAAAGCGCCCCGAGATCGGGAAGGTCCGGGTGATGTCGCCGGTGAAGTAGTCCCACTCGGCGCCGGCGTCGATAAGCAGGAGATCGCCGGCCTCGAGGCGGCAGTCGTTGTCGACGTAGTGGAGGATCGTCGCGTTGTCGCCGGCGCCGACGATGCTCCCGTAGCCGGGCCCGGAGGAGCCGAGGCGGCGGAAGTGGAACTCGAGGAGCGCCTCTAGCTCGTGCTCGTAGAGGCCGGGGCGGGTCGCGCGGATCGCCGCCAGGTGACCGCGCGCGCTGACGTCGACCGCCCGGCGCAGCGACGCGAGGGCGGCGGCGTCCTTGACCAGGCGGTCCTCGCCGAGGAGCGCGCGGGCGTCGACGAGCTGCTCCGGCGCCTGCTCGCCGTAGCGGTTGCGCTTGCGGAGGAAGTCGATTGTGCGGTGCACCATCGCCTCGAGGCCGGCGTCATGCCCAAAGGGCAGGTAGATCGTCGACACGCCGTCGAGCAGCGTTCGCAGGTGCGTCGAAGCCTCGTCGATCGGGTAGGCCGCGTCGGCGCCGTAGCGCTCGATCGCCCCCTCCGGGCCGATCCGACGGCCGGTCCAGATCTCGGCCTGAGGGTCGCGTGGGCGGACGAATACGGTGAATTCCGGATCGTGCCCCGGGCGCAGGAGGAGGAGCGCGCCGGGCTCACGCAGACCGCTCAGGTAGTGGAAATTCGAGTCCGGTCGGAAGCGAAATTCGGTGTCGTTGGAGCGCGTGCGCAGCAGGCCGCCGTGGAGGAGGAGGGCGCTGTCGTCCGCCATGCGCTCGGCGACGCGCTGCCGGCGGAGGCGGTACGCCTCGAGGCTCGGGCTCGGCGTGGTCGTGAGAGTGTGCACGTCCGCAGGATAGGCAGATGCTCGCGGGCCGTCACCTCCGAGGTGCGTCGGCGAGGTCGCGGTGCGTAGCCGCTTACGCACTCGCGCGCGTTCGCGGAGGATGTTGCGTCCTCGCCGGACCTGCACGATCGTTGCCGTAGATGGCACCGCAGAAGCTGAGCGCGCAACGGATCCGCGAGGTCCAGAAGGTCCTCTCCTCGTACACCCCGACCGACCCCGGGACCGACCTTAGCCTCCTCTCGTCCCTCGCCAAGGCTGTCCTCAATTCGGTCGATGTCCGCGACATCCGCCGGATCACCAGCGAGGACCTCGTCCGCCAGTACGAGTCGCTCCTGGCGACGATCAAGCAGCGCAGCAGCGGCGAGATCTGCGTCGCGCTCCGCGAGCAGGACGGCCGCTGCGTGATCGAGAGCTGCATGGAGGACCAGCCCTTCCTGGTCTCGTCGGTGCGCGCGTGGCTGGCCGCCGAGGGGCTGCGGGCCTCGGGTGTCGTCAACGCCGTCGTCCGGATCCGCCGCGATCGCTCGGGCAAGATCACCGCCGTCGGCAAGGGCCCGGCCGAGTCGATCATCCGCGTGGTCTTGGACGCCGACTGCAGGCCCTCCGAGGAGCTGGTGAACGGCTACCGCCAGCGCCTCAGCCTCGCCCAGGCGATGGTCCGCGACTTCCAGCCGATGCGCCGTCGCCTGCAGGATCTCGCGGACACCTACCTGCGGGCCGCCGTCGCCGTCAACGCCGAGCGCTCGCTGATGTTCCGCGAGACCGAGGGGATCATCCGCTGGCTGTGCGAGGAGAACTTCGTCCTCCTCTCGGTCGAGGAGTACGACGAGGAGGGCGCGAACGTCACGGCCCTCGGCATCTCGTCGGTGCTCGCGTCGGGCCGCGACAACGAGCGGATGGCCTGCTTCGCCGCCGAGACCGAGCGCACCGTCCGCTACCGCCGCAGCAACGAGGAGTCGCCGGTCCACCGCGCCGGTCGCCCGGGCCACTTCATCATCACGCGCATCGATCGCGACGGCCACCCGATCGGGACGACGCTGATCAACGGCCTCTTCACCTACCGGGCGCTGCACACCCCGCCCGAGGACATCCCGCACCTGCGCGTGATCCTCCGCGGCATGCTCACCGACCGCAACGTCTCGGTCGACAGCCACCGCGGCAAGAGCATCACCAACGCGTTCAACTCGCTGCCCCTCGAGTTCATGCTCACCGAGCCGTCGGAGAGCATCTGGGAGCTCACCGACCGCGTCCTCCGGGCCGAGGCCGAGGGCGAGAGCGACGTCCATATCCGCGTCGGCGAGGATCGCCAGTCGATCTTCGCCTTCATCTCGCTGCCGCGCGAGCAGTTCTCCGAGGAGCTCCGCCTCCAGGTCCAGGAGCTGCTGATGCGCGAGTGCGGGGCGACCTACGCCGACTTCGGCGTCTACATGGATCGCTACGACAACGCGATCATCCACTACTACCTCACGGGCCCGCAGACCTTCGGCGAGGTCGACACCGAGAAGGTGCGCTCGCAGGTCCTCGCCCTCGCCAAGAGCTGGAACGAGCGCCTGCGCGAGGCGCTCGTCGAGCTCGTCGGCGAGGACGAGGTCGACGGCCTCTTCGAGATCTACCAGGACGCGTTCATCGACGAGCACAAGCGCCGCGCCGGCGACCTGCGCCTCCTCGGCGACCTCGCCTGCCTCGAGAACCTGCGCCAGGGCGCCGACTTCGACTGCGACCTCTTCATCTCGACGACCGGCGATCACCCGGGCTCGCTCAACCTCCGGGTCTTCCGCCGCCAGCCGCTCGGGCTCTCTGAGGAGCTGCCGCTGATCACCTCCTTCGGCCTGCGGGTGATCGACGAGTACGTCCGCCCGGTCAACGTCCTCCACCACCCGCCCTTCGAGATGGACAACTTCCGCCTCGACGTCCGCGCCGAGCGGATCCCCGCGGTGATGGCCCGCAAGGAGAACTTCCGCGACGCGATGCGGGCGGTCTACGCCGGGACGCTCGGCCGCGACAGCCTCAACCAGCTCGTCATCCGCACGTCGATGACCGCCCTCGAGGTCGAGATCCTCCGGGCCTACGTCGCCTACCTCCACCAGCTGCGCTGCCCGTTCACGACGAGCCTCATCCGCTCGGTGCTGTGCAAGCACCCGACGGTCACGCAGGCGCTCCTCGCCTGGCTCGCCTGTCGCTTCGACCCGGCGAGCGCCGGCGACGAGGCGGCGCTCAAGGCCTCCGACGAGACCCTCGAGGCCGAGCTCCGTGACGTCTCCGACTACACCGCCGATCGCGTTCTCCAGGCGGTCGCCGCGGTCGTCCGCGCGACCCGGCGGACCAACGCCTTCGTCGCCAGGCGCGGCGAGGGCGAGGCGCTCGCCTTCAAGATCGCCGGCCGCGAGGTCCCCTTCGGCCCGGAGCCCAAGCCGTGGCGCGAGATCTGGGTCTACCACCGCGACTTCGAGGGCGTGCACCTGCGCGGCGGCCGGGTCGCCCGCGGCGGCCTGCGCTTCTCTGATCGCCCGGACGACTTCCGCACCGAGATCCACGGGCTGATGTCGACGCAGATGGTGAAGAACGTGCTCATCGTGCCGATGGGCGCCAAGGGCGGCTTCGTCCTCCGCGAGGCGCCGTCGGGCCGCGACGAGCTCCGCGCCGCCGGCGACCGGATCTACCAGGTGTTCATCCGCGCCCTCCTCTCGGTCACGGACAACGTCGTCGAGGGCGCGACCAAGACCCCTGAGGGGATCATCGTCTACGGCGAGGGCGCGGATCCCTACCTCGTCGTCGCCGCCG
>JAGQIT010000850.1 GCA_020431135.1 Myxococcales bacterium
GGCACGCCGCTCGGCGCCGCCGCCTCGCCGATGTTGCGGACGCGGCCGATGAGGCCGTAGGGCTCCGGGTCGCACTGCCGGCGCAGGCGGACGATGAGGTCCGGCGCCGAGAACTCGCCCTCGGGCTGGACATTCTGGCGGAAGTTGTTCAGCCCCGCGACCGTCCAGTTCGCCTGCTCCACCGCGGGGATCGAGCCGTCCTCGTTGACGTTCGTGACGTGGTAGGCGTGCTGGTTCCAGATCCGCCGCGTCCGCACCCACTGGCCGCCGGCGTCGCCGAAGATCCGCACGCCGGTCTGCTTGCCGCCCTCGCAGGTGATCCCCGAGTAGTTGTTCGACACCGCGACGATGTCGGCGTGGCCGTCGTTGTCGACGTCGGCGATCAGCGGGAACTCGCGCAGCGTCCCCGTGGTGTTGCAGGTCTGCCAGACGACGTCGCCGGTCGCCCCCTTGTAGATCCGCAGGTAGTGCTCGTCCGAGTAGACGACCTCGGCCGAGCCGTCGCCGTCGAAGTCGAAGACCGACGATCCGGTCGCCGCCGACGAGCAGTCCTTGGTCTGCTTGATCCACAGCGGCGTCCCGGTGTTGGGGACGTTCGGATCCATCAGCTTCGTCCCGTCGAAGACCGCGTAGCCGACCCCGCCGGCGACCGCGACGTCGGGGGTGCCGTCGCCGTTGAAGTCGGCGATCGTCGGCGGGCCGCCGCCGCGGGTGTTCCCCGCCGAGCCGATCGGGCACAGGTTGGGGTTGAGGCTCGCGTTGATGTCGATGCCGCCGCGGACGAGCTCGACGTTGCCCGGCATGTCCGGGTTGTAGCGCCAGATCAGCAGGTGATGCTTGAAGGTCGCGCCGTTGTTCGAGATCACCGCGACCTCCGGCTTGCCGTCGAGATCGAGATCGGCGACCGCGGGGAAGGTGCCGTCGAGGCCGGTCTCCGCGAGGATGCCGCCCGCCGCGTTGAAGGCCCCGCGCGCGTGGACGATGTCGAGCTGCCCGTCCTGGTCGAGGTCGGCCGCCGTCGAGTAGCTCGAGCCGGGGAGCATGAGCTTGGTCGCTCCCGTAACGCCGTCGAGGACCCGCCCCTCGACGAGGATCTCGGCGACGCCGTCCTGGTCGAGGTCGGCGATCGTCGGCTGGACGCAGGTGCCGGCGTCGGCCGAGACCCACATCTCCTCGCCCATGGCGTTGAGCGCCCGCACGCGGCCGCTCTCGGTGCAGACGACGATCTCGTTGCCCGGCACGCCGTCGATGTCGCCGCCGGCGATCTCGCGCCCCGGCTGGATCGGCTCGGTGACGAAGTTGGCGCTCCACTTCTCGACGAGCTCGCCATTGACGATCGAGATCGCGTGGACCGTGCCGTTGTTGTTGTACTTGCCGTTGATGAACTGCGAGAAGACGATCTCGGGGATGTCACGCTCGTCGACGATGCCGTCGCAGTTGTCGTCGTCGAGCTGAATGACGATCGGCGCCATCATCACCGTCCCCTTGTCCCAGTGGTACTTGACCACCGGGTTGAAGGAGCCGTCGGGGACGTACTCGCACTTCGTCAGGCAGGTGATCTCCTCGCCCTCCATCGGCTCCTCGCCGGGGCCGCACTCGGGCGGCGAGGGCAGGCACTTGCCGTTCTTGATCTGCTGCCCCTGGCACATCTCGCCGCCCATGATCTCCTCGCCGAGGCTGTACTCGCAGTACTCGTCGGCCGCGCACTCGCTGGCGTCGATGCAGGCGTCGCCCGGGACGACGCAGGTGTTGAACGAGCAGACCTCGCCGCCGCCGCAGCAGACCTCGCCGCAGACGAGATCCTCCTCGCAGCAGACGCCGCCGACACAGACGCCGCCGTCGTCCTCGCAGGTCTCGGGGCAGACCGCGCCGGTGGTCTGACCGGTGGTCTCCCCCGTCGTCGACGTCGTCGTCCCGGCGGTCGTCCCGTCCGTCGTCCCGTCCGTCGTGCTGTCGGTCGCGCTGCCGCTCGCGGTGCCGGTGCCGTCGCTGGTCCCGTCGCTGTCCGTGCCGCCCTCGGTCGTCGTCGCGGTCGCGCTCGCGCTCTCCGTCGCCGTCGCGGTCGCCGTCGACGTCGCGGTGCCGTCGCCGCGGCCGTCATCGCCGCTGCAGCCGCCCACGAGCGCGACCACCGAAGCCGCCGCCAGCCCCCTCATCCCAATCCACGTGTAGTTCAATGCCGCTCTACCTTTCAGTGACAGTCAGGATAGCGGGTGGCCGTCAGCGGCGGAAGCGGCCCACCTCGGCGGGCGTGGCCGAGAACGCGTGAAGCCGCGCCGCCTACAGGGCGACGCGGCTCCGCGTTCTCGATTGAGACGTCCGACTAGATCCAGGGCTTGAGGTCTTTGACCGCGTTCGCCTTGAGGTCGAACTTCTCCTTGATGTCGTTGTGACAGGACTTGCAGTTCATCTTCTCGCCGGCCTCCTTCGCCTTCTTCACGGCGGCCTGCATCATCTTCTTCGCCGCCTTGCGGCCGCCGTCCTTGCAGACCTTCTCGACCTCCTTGAGCTTGAAGCTCTTGGCGGTGCAGGCGTCGTCATCGGCCTGGGCGGGGCTCGAGACCCCGAAGAGCGCGCCGACGAGCGCGAAGGCGCAGAGGCTAGCGGTGCTGAGGACGGGGATTCGAAGGGCGCGCAGGTTCATCGAGGTTCTCCTAGGCAGGGGTCCATCCTGGACCCGTCGTCACGAGGGTCGTCAGACGAGGTCTGAATCAAGTTATTCACGCCGGCGAAAAAAAGAAAAGGGGCGAAAACGGCGCTCCCAAGCCCGCTGCGCCCCTTCTATGAAACTCCCGCGAGGTCACCTACGAAGAAGGCCGAGGCGCGCGCCGACGCGCGCTACTCGCCCTCGTCGTCCGCGTCGCCGCCCTCCGCGTCTGCAGCGGCCTCCGGGTCGCCCTCGCTGTCAGTCGCGGCCTCGGGCTCGGCGGCCTTCTTCGCCGCCGCCTCCTTGGCCTTCGCGGCGTCGGCCTCGCGGGCCGCCTTCGCCGCCTCGCGCTCCGCCGCGAGCACCGCCTCGGCGGCCTCGCCCTCGACGCCCTCCGCCGCGCCCTCG
>JAGQIT010000851.1 GCA_020431135.1 Myxococcales bacterium
CTCCTCCCCGGGACCTTCTGCCTCGGCGCGACGCTGCCGGCCCTCGTCGCCGTCCACCACAAGGCGCGCCCGACCGACGGCGCGCCGCGGGGGCTCGGGCGCCTCTACGCCGCCAACACCCTCGGGGCGACGCTCGGCGTCCTCGGCACGCTCTTCGTGCTCCTCCCGGCCTTCGGCTATCGGCTCGGGGCGATCGCCCTCGCCGGCCTGGGCTTCGGCGCCGCCGCGCTCGCGCTGCGCTGGGGACGAAAGGTCGGCCTCGGCGACGCGCCGGCGAAGCCCGAGACCGATGACACGAGCAGGAGGAGCGCGGCGATCGACACGAGCCGCGATCCGGATCCGGATCTCCTCAAGGAGCGCTGGCCGCTCTACACCCTCACCTTCGCCACCGGCCTCGTCGGCGTCGGCCTCGAGGTCGTCGGCCTCCAGATCCTCGGCCAGCGCCTCGAGAACACCGTCTACACCTTCGCCGACGTCCTCGCCGTCTACCTCGTCGGGACGGCGATCGGCGCGGCGATCTACCAGCGCCTCGCCCACCGCGCGACCGGCGGGCGGCCGGCGACGGTCCTCGTCCTGATGCTCCTCGCCCTCGCCGGCTCGGTGGTCCTCGCGGCGATCGGCCTCGGCGCGGCGCCGGCGATCCTCGGCGCCCTCGCGCCGACCGGGGCGAGCCTCGGCCAGGCAGTCGTCGGCGAGCTCGCGGTCGCGGCCGCGGTCTTCCTCGTGCCGACCGCCCTGATGGGCGCGCTCTTCAGCCACGTCATCGGCCTCGTCGCCGAGGCCGAGCGGACCAAGGGCGTCGGCCGGGCCTACGCCCTCAACACCCTCGGCTCGGCGCTCGCCCCCTTCGTCTTCGGCCTCGGGGCGATCCCCAACTACGGCTACAGCGACTCGCTCTACCTCGTCGCCTACGCCTACCTCGCGCTCTACGTCGGGTTCTGCTGGATCCGCCGGTTCCCGACGAAGTGGCTCCTCGCCGGCGTCCTGGCGGTCGTCGTCGCCACCGCCCTCGGGCCGCGCTCGCTCGTCCTCATCGACGAAGAGCCGGGGTGGACGGTGGTCGAGCGCCGCGAGACCCTCCACGGCGTCGTCACCGTCAGCGAGCAGGCCAAGCCCGCGGGCGCGCCGGCCGAGGCCGCGCCGCTGCGCCGCCTGCAGATCGGCGAGCACTTCCGGATGGGCGGCGCGCGCTCCTTCGGCGAGCGGCGGATGGGGCACCTGCCGCTGCTCATCGCCCCGGACCCGACGCGCTCGCTCTTCCTCGGCGTCGGCGCGGGCGCGACGGTCGGCGCCGCCGCGGACTTCGACGCGAAGACCGTCGCCGAGGTCGAGGCGATCGAGCTCGTCCCCGAGGTCCTCCAGCTCCTCCACCACTTCGACGCGATCAACAACAGGCTCTACGCCGACCCGCGCTTCAAGCTGCGGGCCGCCGACGCCCGCCGGGCGATCGCCGCGCTGCCGACGACCCCCGAGGCCGCGCTGCCGCTGATCGTCGGCGATCTCTTCCACCCCGGCCGCGACGGCGCCGGCTCGCTCTACACCGAGGAGCACTTCGCGGCGATCGCCGAGCACCTCGCCCCGAGCGGGCTCTACGTCCAGTGGCTGCCGCTGCACCAGCTCGACGAGGCGAGCCTCGGGGCGATCGTCCGCACCTTCCTCGCGGTCTTCGACGACGCCCACGCCTTCCTCGGGATCTACAACGCCCAGACGCCGGCCCTCGCCCTCGTCGGCGCGCGCCCAGGAGAACGCCTGACGATCGACGTCGACGCGCTCGCCCAGCGCCTGCGCGCGCCCAACCTGACGATCGTCGATCCCCGCGATCTCCTCGCCGCTTACATGCTCGACCGCGCCGGCCTCGCGGCGCTCGCCGGCGACGGGGCGCTCAACCGCGACCTCGAGCCCGAGGTCGTCTTCACCGCGCCGCGGGCGGCCTACGCCGGCGAGGCGGCCTTCGGCGCCGACAACCTCGCGCGGGTCCTCGAGCTCCGGGTCGCCGCGCCGATCGAGCTCCTCGGCGGCGCTCCGGCGGCCGCGTCGGCCCTCGTCGACGCGACGAGGTCCTACCGCCTCGCCCTCGACCACTACCTCCGCGGCGAGATCGCCCGCGCCCGCGCAGGCGTCGAGCGGCCGCGGCCCGAGGACATCCCGCCCTACCTCGCCTCCTACGCCGCCGACCCGAGCTTCCCGCCGGCGCGCGGGCTGCTCTACGCCGCGGCCGCGGCCGATCCCGAGATCGCGACGATGGTCTTCCCGGCGATGCTCAAGGCGACCCCGGACGAGCCGCGCGTCTACCAGGCGTTCCTCCAGCACCTCCAGCGGATCGGCGACCGCGAGACCTTCGCCAAGGTCCTCGCCGAGGCGCAGCGGCGCTTCGACGCCGCGCCCGCGCCCGCGCCTGCGCCGACGCCCGCCCCCGAAGCGACGGATGAGGGCACGACCCCAAGCGGCGCGAGCGAGGGCGACGCTCCGGTCCCGACGCCGGAGCCCGCGGACCCGAGCGCGACGTCGACGGCTCATGCGCCTCACTAGGAGGCTGTCCGAGTGTTCGCCGCGGGCTCTCATCGGCCTCTCCGACCGAGCAGGCTGCGCAGCTCGCCGCGCTCCGAGCGAACCTCGGCGCCGCGCAAGCAGACCGCGCGCAGACGCCCGCGTCCGCGCGCTCGCGTCCGCGCGGCGCCGGAGCCGGCCCGAACCGGCGGTATTGCGTTGTTTCACACGCCTGCCAGCCGCTAATTTCCTGTCGATGCGCCGCACGTCCCCCGCGCTGCTCTGGTCCGCGGCGCTCGCCCTGGCGTCCGCCTGCTTCACGGACCCGGGCGTCCTCGAGACCTCGGGGAGCACGTCGACCACATCGACGACGACGACGACGACGACGACCGCCGACGAGAGCACCAGCACCACGAGCTCGGCGGTCTGCGGCGACGGCCAGGTCGAGGATCCCGAGGAGTGCGACGACGGCGACGCCAACGCCGACGACGCGACCTGCACCTCGCAGTGCACCCTCTCGCGGTGCGGCGACGGCGTCGTCCTCGCCGGCGCCGAGGACTGCGACGACGGCAACGACATCGACGACGACGACTGCCCGAACGACTGCCTGCTCTCGCAGTGCGGCGACGGCCTCCAGCAGCCGCTGGAGGAGTGCGACAACGGCCCGGAGAACGCCCCGACGGCCGCGTGCACCGACGCCTGCAAGCTCGCCGTCTGCGGCGACGGCCTCGTCTTCGCCGGCGTCGAGGAGTGCGACGACGGCAACCAGAGCGACGGCGACGCCTGCACCAACCTGTGCACGGCCGCGGTCTGCGGCGACGGCGTCATCCACCTCGGCGTCGAGGCCTGCGACGACGGCAACGCCGTCGACGACGACGGCTGCTCGAACGCCTGCCAGCTCGTGACCTGCGGCGACGGCATGCTCCAGGAGGGCGAGGAGTGCGACGACGGCAACGACGTCAACACCGACGACTGCACGACCCTGTGCAAGGCGCCGGTCTGCGGCGACGGCTTCGTCCAGGACGGCGAGCTGTGCGACGACGGCAACGGCAGCCCCAAGGACACCGCGAGCTGCGACGTCGACTGCACGCTGCCGCTGTGCGGCGACGGCTACGTCAACGTCGCCGCCGGCGAGGAGTGCGAGATCGAGTACATGGTGCCGGGGGGCTTCTGCAACCCGAACACCTGCAAGATGTTCTGCAGCCTCAACCGCGGCGACTGCGACGACGACCCGCTCAACGGCTGCGAGGCGAGCTTCGCCTCCGAGACCACCTGCGGCGGCTGTGCGATCGTCTGCGACCCCGACCAGCAGTGCGTGAAGCCGCAGAATTCGAGCTTCTACAAGTGCCTGTGAGCGCGGTATAGCGGCGGCGGATGTTCGGCATCGTCAAGCGCCTGCGTCGGCGTCGCCTGCGACGCCAGCCCTTCCCCGCCGCCTGGCGGGCGATCGCCGAGCGCAACCTCCCCTTCTACCGCCGCCTCGGCGACGACGATCGCCGCGAGCTCGAGCGCCTGATCGTCATCTTCATCGCCGAGAAGTCGTTCGAGGGCTGCGGCGGCCAGGGGATCGACGACGAGGTCCGGGTGACCGTCGCCGGCCAGGCCTGCCTGCTCCTGCTCCGCCGCGACGCCGACGTCTACCCGCGCCTCGACGTGATCCTCGTCTACCCGACCGCGGTGATGGTCGAGCGCGAGGAGCACGAGGGGGTGATCGTCCGCGCCGGCCGGCGGATCCACCTCGGCGAGTCGTGGACCCGCGGCATGGTCATCCTCGCCTGGGATCACGTTCTCTCGGGCGCGCGCGTCGGCAACGACGGGGCCAACGTCACCCTCCATGAGCTCGCCCACCAGCTCGACGCCGAGGACGGGGCCATGGACGGGACGCCGCAGCTCGAGGGCGGCGCCCGCTACCGGTCGTGGGCCAAGGTCTTCAGCGCCGAGTACGACGCCCTCAAGGCGACGCTGCGCCGGGGCAAGCGCAGCGACATCGACGCCTACGGGGCGACCAACGAGCCCGAGTTCTTCGCCGTCGTCACCGAGATGTTCTTCGAGAAGCCGACGGCGCTGCGCCGCCGTCACCCCGAACTCTACGACGAGCTCCGCGCCTTCTACCGCCAGGATCCGGCGAGCTGGCCCCGACGCTGAGGGGCGCAGACCCCCTCGCGGGAGGTCGCATCGCCGCGCCGCCGGTCCCAAGGGCCTGGTAGAGTCGAGCCGCGGCGCGTCTTCGCGCCCGCAGGAGACGTCACGATGACCACCCGCCAGCCCCTCACGCGCCGCGCCGCGGCCCCCTCCTCGATCGCCCTCGCGCTCCTCTTCGCCGCCGCCGCGGTCGCCTGCAACGGCGACCCGGCGGGCGACGGCGACAGCGTCAGCGCCGGTGACAGCGACAGCGCCGGCGACAGCGACAGCGACAGCGACAGCGCCGGCGAGGACATCCCGCTCGCCGGCGAGCGGATCACCGGCATCGGCGTCGGCGGCGGCCCCGACGAGCTGACCTACGCCGGCCTCGGCTCCGAGGAGGAGGAGGTCTGGGGCCCCGCCGCCTTCGTCAGCGACGAGCGCGGGCACAACTGGCTCGCCGACGGCCCCGGCCACAAGCTCCTCGTCATCGACGACGACGCGGCGATCGTCGACCGCTACGACCTCGACGGCCTCGTCCGCGGCGTCGAGGACATCGAGGTGACGGCGACGCACGTCTACGTCCTCACGGTCGGCGGCGACGCCCCGGTGATCGCCCGCACCGGCCGCCACGACGTCGCCAGCTCGGCGTGGGAGACCTTCGAGCTCCCGGAGGGGATCGACGGCCGCGCGGTCACCGGACTGCGCAAGGACGCCGCCGGGGCCGTCGCCGTCGAGCTCGCCTTCGGCCGCGAGCACCTGCCGCTCTTCGCCGCCGACGGCGGGGCGATCGCGGATCCCGGCGCGCCGACGGCGATCCACCAGATCGCGGGCCACGCCGTCGAGGCCCGCGGCTACCGGGGCGAGCCCGGCGGCGACCCGACGCGCGGCGCCCTCCTCGTCGACGGGGTCGAGGTCGCGAGCGTGACGACGGCGGGGATGCTCGGCGGCTTCTCCCTCCTCGGGACGACGGCGGACGACCACCTGTGGATCCGCGTCGCCGACGTCGCCTTCGACGGCGAGGCGATCCAGACCCGCTCCCTCGCCTACCGCTTCGCCCTCGACGGGACCCTCGTCCAGCTCGTCGAGATGCCGATGAACGACCAGCTCGTCTGGGTCGAGCACCGCCTGACGATCGAGCCCGACGGCGACCTCCGGGTGCTCAGCACCGGCGCCGACGAGGCGTCGCTGCGCCGGCCGAAGGAGCTCGGGATCACCGCGGGTCCGCTGCCGCCGCGGCCGGGGACGACCCCCTACCTGCCGAAGCTCGGCGTCGCCGAGCCGCCGCCGCCGGTCCAGGGCGACGACGCGGCGCCGCGCAACCTGTGCATGAGCCGCGAGGAGATCATGCAGCGCGCGTACGAGTACGCCAACTACGAGGCCGTCTACAACCAGGCGCACATGAAGGGCTGCAGCGGGCGGACGCCGGTCGCCTACTTCCAAAACCGCCTCGGCCTGCCGATCCGCGGCGTCGCCTACAAGTACGCCGGCCACATCGAGGTCAGCACCTACAACGACGCGGTCGCCAACAACTACACGGTCGGCGACCTCAACACCAAGACCGACAAGGTCGTCGACGGCTGCTCCTACGGCGTCGACTGCTCGGGCTTCGTCAGCAAGGCCTGGCGCTCGGGCCACTACGCGACGGCGACGCTCCACAACGTCAGCCACAACATCGGCAGCTACGACGACCTCAAGCCCGGCGACGCCCTCAACAAGCCGGGCTCGCACGTCCGCCTGGTCGCCGAGAACCTCTGGGCCTACGGCGTCAAGGTCGTCGAGGCGACGGTCGGCCAGGAGCGCATGCGGGTGATCGTCCGCGACATGTCGTGGGAGAACGCGGGCTACGCCGCGGGCTACGCCCCCGTCCGCTACAACAACGTCTGCCCCGACGTCCCGCCCCCGCCCCCGCCGACGACCACCCACGTGATCTTCGACGCCAGCGGCTACCTCCCGGCGAGCTCCGGCTACACGCCCGTCGGCCCGTCGCGCGTCCTCGACACCCGCGTCGACGGCCAGGAGCACGTCGGCCCGATCGCCGACGACGCGACCATCGCGATCACCGTCGCCGGCAAGGGCGGGCTGCCGCAGGCCAAGGAGCTCGGCGGCGTCGTCCTCAACGTCGCCGTCGCCCAGAACGACGGCCAGGGCTTCGCCGCGGTCTACCCGGACGCGCCCTACCCCGGGAACTCGACCGTCAACTTCGCCGCGGGTCAGACGACCGCGGGCCTCACGGTGGTCGACCCCGGCGACGACGGCAAGATCGAGCTCCACCACGTCACGACGGGGACGGGCTCGCAGATCGTCGTCGACGCCTTCGGCTACTTCCCGCCGTCCGCCGACCTGACGATGATCACGCCGACGCGGGTCTTCGACTCGCGCGAGGCCAAGCACGGCGGCAAGCCCCTCGCCCAAGGCACCACGGACCTGCAGCTCGCTGGCGTCGAGGGGATCCCGCTCGCCGGCGCCACGGCCATGATCGTCAACTTGGCCGTCGTCCAGCCCGCCGACGCCGGCTTCGCGACGCTCTTCGAGGCCGGGGCGCCGCAGCCGACGACCTCGAACCTCAACTACGCCGCCGGCACGGCGCGCGCGAACATGGTGATCGTCCCGCTCTCGGAGAAGGGGCTCGCCACGCTCTACACGCTCCGCGAGGCCCACTACGTCGTCGACGTCCTCGGGTGGTTCAGCGGCGCCGTCGACTTCCAGCCGATCGCGCCGATCCGCCTCCGCGACACCCGCGAGGACGACCTCGAGCCGGTCGGCCACGAGCAGTCGATCACCATCGACGTCACCAGCGCGCCGACGATCCCCGGCGACGCGGTCGCGGTCCTCGGCACCCTCACGGCCGCCTCGCCGACCTCCCAGGGCTACCTCCAGGTCTACGCCGACGCGGTGCCCAACACGTCGAGCCTCAACTTCACGGCCGGGGGGGCCTTCGCCAACGCGGTGATCTCCGAGCTCTCGGCGGCCGGGCAGATCCACGTCCGGGCGATGATCCCGACGCCCTAGCCCGACGCCCTA
>JAGQIT010000852.1:0-143 GCA_020431135.1 Myxococcales bacterium
ACCCGCCCGACCGGCTCGCGCGGCGATCGTGTCCCGCGGCCGAGCTGGCCGCGCTCGTTGCTCCCCGCGCACCATACGGCGCCCTCTCGGTCGAGCGCGCAGATGTGCTGATCCCCCACGCGGACCGTCGCCAACGGCGGCAG
>JAGQIT010000852.1:337-5356 GCA_020431135.1 Myxococcales bacterium
ACCGCCACCTCGACGGGGTCCGCTCTGCCGGGCTCTTGCACCGTCCACGTCCGCGGCCGGATCCACACGACGTCGTTCGACCACGGCACGGTCTCGAGGGGGCGGTAGCCGGCGGCGCCGAAGCAGCGCACGCTCCCACGTTCGGTCGCGCAGCCCCAGAGCCGGTGAAGATCGACCCCGTCGCCGCGCACCGAGTCCGCGACCGTCACCTCGCGCGCGCCACGTTCCCCCGTGAGGTCGTAGAGCGACCTCGCCCAGCACTGCAATGCGCCGCCTCGTCCGAGCTCGGCGCAGGTGAGCACGCTCCCCGGCCACACGCGCTCGACGCCGGCGCGGACCCACGTGGGGCCGAGCCGATCGCGATCGATGTAGCCGTCCTGCTCGAGGCTGAACGCGTCGCGAACACCCCAACACCACAGATCGCCCAGACGACCGACGGCGCACACGTGGGCGTCACCGACGCGCACCGCCGCCGCGTCGGCGACCCCAGCGACCAGGGTCGGCGACGTGAGCACCTCGCTCCCCGCCGCGTCGCCGAGCTCGAAGGACTCGTTGCGGCCCCAACAGCGCGGCCCGTCGTCGGCCTCGTCGACGCAGATGTGGTAGCTGCCGACCGCGAGCGCGCGCGCGTCATCGACGCCCGGGACGTCCAACGCGACGTCGCCCCGCTCCTCCCGCTCCCACCCCGGATGGATCGGGACGTCGAGGTAGCGATCGTAGCTCCAGCACGCGACGCGACCGTCCGCTCGGCGCACGCACACATGCGAGTCGGCGGTCCCGATCTCGACCGCGTCGACGACGCGCCCCTCGGCGTACCTGCTGCACCGACGGTCGAAGCACTCACGCACGCGCCCGTTGGCCTGGAGGATCCACACGTCCCAGTCGACGGCGATGTCGACCACGTCCTTGGCGCGCAGGCGCCTGGGCCGACCGCTCCATCCATCCCAGCAGACGACGCCGCCGTCATCGAGGCGCGCGCAGGTCCTGCTCTGGCCGCAGTCGACCTCGACCGCCCCGGAGACGCCCTTCACCGGCGCGGCCTCCCCACCGCTGCGCCAGCAGCTGACGCGTCCGTCGCCATGCAAAGCGCAAGAGCCCCCCAACCTGACCGACACGTCGACGACGTCGGACAGACCGGGGACCCGCACGGCCTCGCCGTTGTTGAAGTCGTCCCAGCACCAGACCTCGCCCGCCTCCGTGATCGCGCAGCTCTGCCCCTCGCCGACGCTGAGCGCGTGCAGTCGACCGGGCACGCTGGCCAAGCCGATCCGCATCGCGTCGGTCCAGCGCGAGCTCCCCCAGCACGCGACGCCGCCCGCCTCGACGACGCACGCGTGACCCGTGCCGATCTGGAGGTCGCGGGGCCGCGCGTCGCTAGCCGCCGCGGCCTCCACCGCCGGCGTCGAGCGCCCGCCGACGCTCGAGCAGGCGAGCGCGCTCAACGCCAGCACACACGCCGCGACCCGCCCCGCGCGACGCGTCCGTCGAACGATCGACCTGCGCATCAGACGGACCGCGCACCTCTCCGCATCGGCCGGGCAATCTTGCCACAGGTGCCCCCTCGCGCTCGACTCGCTCGAGCGCGGGGAAGCGACCCACGCTGCACCGCGCATGAGCCCTCTGACAGCCCCGCGATGGCGCTGCGCCGCGCCGCTTCGCCCTCGGTGGACTTCGAACACACGCGTGTCCTTGCGCCGAGATCGTCGGCCCCGCGGGTCCGACGAGACGCCGCTTCGCCACGCAGTGGCGTGTCGCGGCAGCGCAGCCAGGTCGACGAGGGCACGCGAGGGCGCGGGACTCCTGCCGCAGGCTGCTAGGATGCGGCCCATGCCCGCGCCGCTCCTCGCCGCCACCGCGGCCTACGCCCTGGCGCTCCGCGCCCTCCGCCGCGTCGACCCCGAGCTTCGCTGGGACTGGCGGACGATCGACGCCGCGGACCTCGCCTTCGCCCGCGCCTTCCCCGAGAACTTCCTCTGGGGCGTCGCGACCTCGGCCCACCAGGTCGAGGGCGGCTGCGACAACAACCAGTGGAGCCGTTGGGAGCGCAGCCGCGGCCCGGACGGCGCCCCGCGGATCAAGCACGGCGACGTCTCCGGGGCGGCCTGCGAGCACTGGGCGCGCTACCCCGAGGACATCGCCCGGATGCGCGCGCTCGGCGTCGACGCGTACCGCTTCAGCGTCGAGTGGAGCAAGATCGAGCCGCGCGAGGGCGACTACAACGACGCCGCGATCGCCCACTACCACGCGGTGATCGACGCGCTCATCGACGCCGGCATCGAGCCGGTCATCACCCTCCATCACTTCACCCACCCGCAGTGGTTCGACGATCGCGGCGGCTTCGAGCGCGCCGTCAACATCGACCACATCGTCCGCTTCAGCGAGCGGATGTTCCGCGAGTACGGCGGCAAGGTCCGGCGCTGGTGCACGATCAACGAGCCCTCGGTCGTCGCGATGGTGGGCTACTTCCTCGGCGACTTCCCGCCCGGCGTCCGCTCGCCGAAGCGCGCCGTCCGGGTCCTCGAGAACCTCCTGCGCGCCCACGGCCGGATCTACCGCGCCCTCAAGGCGCTCCCCGGCGGCGACGCGGCCGCGATCGGCCTGGTCAAGAACATCACCCACACCGACCCGCTGCGCCCCTGGCACCTCGCGGACGCGGCCGCGGCCGCGGTCTTCACCGAGGCCTTCAACCGGGCGCCGCTGCGCGCCCTCAGGACCGGCCGCTTCACCCTGAAGATCCCCGGCGCCCGCGTCGACCGGCCGATGGAGGAGGTCCGCGGCAGCCTCGACTTCATCGGCCTCAACTACTACTCGCACGTCCTCGTCAAGACGCAGCTCGACCGCCGCGAGCCCTTCACCTGGGGCTACCGCCCCGGGGATGTCCCGACGGACATGCCCTACGGGATCTATCCGGAGGGCATCTACCGGGCGCTGCGCCAGGTCGGCGGCTTCGGCGTGCCGATCTACATCACCGAGAACGGGATCGCCGACGCCCGCGACGATCGCCGCGCTGACTTCATCCGCCGCTACCTCTACGCGGTCGCCCGGGCGATCATCGACGGCGTCGACGTCCGCGGCTTCTTCTACTGGTCGCTCCTCGACAACTTCGAGTGGGCCGAGGGCTGGTCGATGAAGTTCGGCCTCTACGCGCTCGACCCGAAGACCCAGGCGCGGACGCTGCGACCCGGGGCCGAGGCCTTCGCCGCGATCATCCGCGCGTCGCGGACCGGGACGCGCTCGAGCGACGGCTGACGCGAGCCGACGGCGTCACTCCGAACTCGCCGACGTGACGCCTGCCCCCGGCGACAGGCCGGATGAGGGACGGAGCCACGGCAGATCACCGCCGCCGCCGGCGAGCAGGAGATCGCCGCCGCGCGCGGCCGTGAGGCCGCCGTCACCGTCCCGCGCGACCGTCGTAAACAGCGTATGGCGGCAGAACGCCGTACTTCAGCGACGCGCCTGGCGCGCCGCCCTGCGCCGCGAGACCGGCCGGGGGGTCGACGCAGCGGGCGTTTTCGGCCAACCTGCGCCGACCGTCGGCCTCCGCGGGCCGACCCACGATCTCCGGAGCGAACACGATGACGCGACAACTCCTCTTCTTCCTCGCCGCCCTGCCCCTCGCCGTGGTCTCCTGCAAGTCCGTGCCCGGCGCCTCGGGCACGCGCGAGTCTGGCCAGAGCCGGCTGATGGACGAGTCCTTCGCCGCCAAGAACGCCTGCAACCCCGACAACCACAAGCGCCCCTTCATCATCGAGTGGGACGCGACCGACATGTCGAGCTTCGAGTCCTACGCGGCCGACGACGTCGTCATCGTCCGCTACGAGGGCTGCCACCTCGAGGTCCTCGACGAGTGCCGCAACGACAGCATCCGCGGCTCGCAGGGCGCCTACAAGCCGGTCGAGTGGACCTCGGGCTCGCTCGAGAAGCTCGAGATCGCCAACGAGGGCGAGCTCTACGCCAAGCTGCCCCTCGGCGAGGCGACCCTCGGCGGCCGCGTCCGCGGCGGCGAGAAGTTCTCGATGGAGTACTACGTCGCCGGCACGCGCAACGCGACCCGCGACTCGGTCTACCGCGCCGACATCGAGGAGAACCCGGGCTGCGACGGCGCGACCCACTTCGTCTACGGCTACAACCTCGGCGCCTTCGCCCTCGGCTCGGTCAACGACTTCCAGGCCGAGGCCGGCGGCTCGGTCTACGGCTTCGGCGCGGGCGGCAACACCTCGAAGACGCGCAAGGCCGACAAGAAGGGCGGCGACCTCGGGGTCTGCCAGTCCGACTCGGCGACCGAGATCGACGGCTGCAAGGCGCCGATCCGCCTCACCCTCCGCGAGATCCGCGACGGCGAGAACCCGAAGAAGGAGGCGATGCGCGCCGAGGACACCGACGAGTCGCTCAACGCCGCCGGTCAGCTCGCCGCCAAGATGGACATGAGCGAGGAGGCCCAGGCGCGCTACGACGCCGCGGTCCGCAAGATGAACGCCAAGGACGGCAACGGCTGCCTCGCCGAGCTCGACGCCCACGACGCGCTCAACCCCAAGCAGAAGTCGACCGACCACAAGTCCTACCAGTCCGTCGCGCGCTCGCAGTGCCTGATGATCGCCGGCAAGTGCGACGCCGGCAAGCAGCTCTCGCGCAAGTACTGGGAGGGGTCGATCGGCGCGTCGCAGGGCCCCGAGCAGGTCGACCGCACGGTCCAGGCGATGGCGATGCAGCACTGCCAGGGCAAGATGAGCCCGCGCGACGAGCTCCTCTCGGCGCTCTTCGTCCTCCAGCAGGGCGCCTACATCACCAAGAAGAAGCCCGAGGAGTGCAGCAAGGCGTTTAAGAGCGCGTGGAAGCTCAAGGACAAGGTCAAGCCCAAGGACGAGGACGACCGCCAGATCGCCGACCTCGACCGCTCGCTCTACAACATGGCCGCCAACTGCTTCGCCAAGGCGGGCGATTGCGACCAGGCGTGGAAGACTTTCGACAAGGCCTACCCGGCGGATATCCTCGCCAACGTCAAGGATCCGGCGCAGAAGG
>JAGQIT010000853.1 GCA_020431135.1 Myxococcales bacterium
CGGTGTCGGCCTGGGTGACGATGATCCGGCGCAGCGCGTTGCGGTGCTCGCCGGGGACCTCGCTCCACGCCGCCTTGCCCGCGTCGTCACCGCAGCGGATCGTGCTCTCCTCCTCGCGCGGGTTGAGGAAGATGCCCCAGCGGTAGTCCGGCATCTTGACGTGGTCGTAGTGGGCCCAGCCCTCGTTGCTCACGGAGACCGCGGTGCGCAGGAAGACCGGCTTGTCCTCGAAGTCGGTCGGGCCCATGTCGTGCCACCACTCGAGGTAGCGCGGGAGCCACTTCTCGAGGGCGCGCAGGAGCTTGGGGTCGTCGGCGAGGCCGACGTTGTTCGGGATCTTGGCGTTGAGATCGACGTTGTTGCTCAGCATTGTGCTTCTCCTGCGGCGACTAGACGCGTTTCCAGTCGAAGATCGGGCGTTCGGGCTTGCCGTAGAGGGACAGCGCCCCCTGGCCCCCAGTGGCGTTCGGGCGGATGAAGATCCAGTTCTGCCACGCCGACAGGCGGGCGAAGATCTTCGAGTCCTCGTTCTCGGCGCCGGGGAAGCGGAGGTTGGCCTCCATCCCCGTGAGGGCGTCGGGCGACAGGCTCGCGCGCTCCTCGATGGCGACGCGGGTGTCGTCCTCCCAGTCGATGTCGTCGAGGAGAACGGTGACGAGGCCGGCGTCGTCGGCGTCCTGGGGGTCGAAGAGCTCGTGGCGGCCGGCGAGCTCCTCGAGCTTGTCGGGCTCGCCGTAGAGGTGCGCGCGCAGGCGGCTGACCCCGTGGCTCATCGGCAAGACCCCCTCGTTGAAGACGGAGAGCCCGACCTGGACCGGGTTGTCCGGATCGTCGAGGAGGTAGAAGCGATCGCTGGCGAGCGCCAGCTCGAAGAGACAGCCGGCGAAGGCGGTGTCGACGTCGCCGAGGGCGAAGAAGGAGCGGCTCGACAGGTCCATGCGCCGGAGGACGCGGGCCATGTGGTGGATGACCTCGGTGACGAACCAGTCGCCGCGCAGCTCCCACAGCGCCGCGTCGTGCTCGAGGATCGTCGCCGCGTCGCCGCGGGCGCGGACGAGGCAGAGGCCGATCTCGGGGCGGTTGAAGCGGAGGTAGAGGAGCGCGTCGTCGAACTCGCGGAGCGCCCGCAGGGCCCAGAGCTGATCGCCGGCCGCGTGGACCGCCGCCGCGCCCTGCTTGAGGAGGGCGACGTCCTCCGGGCTCGGCCCGGTGATCGACAGCTCGGCGACGCGGGCGTCGCTGTTCCAGGTGAGCTCGACGTGGCGGTAGCGGCGGGCGTTGTCCTCGGAGGTCGGCGCGACCGAGCCGAGCTTGACGCCGACGCGCTCGCCGGCGGGGACCCCCTCGGCGACCTCGCCGGCGACCTCGTCGGCGCGGGCGCGGAGCTTCTCCATGAACTTCGAGCGCGGGTAGATCCCGTCGACGAGGTTCCACTGCACGGCCTTCTTGCCGCGGATCCCCTCGGCGGTCGTCGAGAAGACGTCGGCGCGGTCGCGGCGGATCCTCCGCTTGTCGACGAGGCGCGTGAGGCCACCTGTCCCCGGGAGCACCCCGAGCAGCGGGACCTCGGGGAGGCTGACCGCCGACGAGCCGTCGTCCTGGAGGTAGATCTCGGCGCAGGCGAGGGCGAGCTCGTAGCCGCCGCCGGCGCAGGTGCCGTTGGCCCCGCAGACCCAGCGCTGGTGGCTGTAGGCCTCGGCGTCCTCGATCTCGCAGCGCGTCTCGTTGGTGAACTTGCAGAAGTT
>JAGQIT010000854.1 GCA_020431135.1 Myxococcales bacterium
GCTCCTCAACCTCACCGCCGAGAAGGAGTACCGGCGCTACGGCAGCGGCGAGGCGCCGCTCTCCTTCGTCGACAACCCGGTGGTCCTGCTCTCTTCGATCGACCCGGAGCGGCTCCTCCGCGACATGCAGGGCCGGCTCTGCGCCTCGGTCGCGGTGCCGCCGCTGCGCGAGCGCAGCGACGAGCTCCCCTTCATCCTCCCGCACTTCCTCGGCCAGGCGCTCGGCAGACGCAGCGAGGGGATCGCGGCGATCGACGTCAGCGTCCGCCTGATGGCCGCCCTCCTCGCCCACGACTACCGCCCGGTCCGCGGCGCGCCGGCGGGCTTCGGCCTCGACCAGCAGAACTTCAGGGCGCTCAGCGATCTCCTCGGCTACATCGTCGACCGGGCCCTCGAACGCGACGCCAGCGAGACCCTCGCGCTGCGGGCCGCCGACCTGCCGCCGCAGCTCGCCGGCCTCGGGCCGCGCTCGCTCAGCGACGGCGACGACGGTCCGGGCTTCGTCTACGCCGCGCCCTTCAAGGGGCCGGGGATCCCGACGCCGCCGGCGATGGTCACCCCGACGCCGCCGACGAAGGTCTAGCGGCCCTCTTGGCGGCGGAGCCGCGACCGCGGCGGCGGCTCCAGGAGCCGTCTACTGCGGGAGGAAGGGCGCGCAGGTCGAGACGCCGGCGCCGACGATGCGGATCGGCCCCTGGCCGTTGACGACGGTCAGGTCCTGGATCCCGTTGTTGTCGCTGTCGTCGTAGTCGAAGTGGGTGACCTTGGACTTCGAGCCCGGGCCGCCGCTCTCGGTGAAGAAGTAGAAGTCGCCGCCGAAGAAGGCGAAGGCGAAGGCGTTGGTGAGGGCGAGGTTGCCGAGCGGGATCGTGTCGACGTACTGGCCGTTCTGCTTGTTGACCTCGACGAGCTTCGCCGGGTTGACGCCGCCGAACATGAACGCCCGGCCGTCGCCGGTGCCCGTCAGCTCGGCGCCGTTGAAGCTCGTCTTGCCGAGGAGGCTCAGATCCAGCGTGTCGGGGTCGACGGTCAGGAAGTCGCCGATGTTCGGGCCCTCGCCGAAGCCGCCGATGCCGTTGTAGGTGTTGCCGTAGAGGCGATCGCAGGTGTTGAACTGGTCCTCGCTGACGAAGGCCATGCCGAAGAGCTCGGCGCCCTGCTGCCCGGGGGTGTAGCCCGGGTCCACGCAGTTCGCGGGGTTGGTGACGTCGACCTTCCAGATGTCGCCCTTCGGCGGGTTGAACATCACCCAGGCGAAGCCGGCGCGGTCGACCGCCATCGAGAAGGTGTTGCTCATGCCGTTGCAGCCGATCGGCCCGAGCATCTCGAAGGTGTTGTCGTCGGGGAGGTACTTCCACAGCTCGGCGTTGTCGGAGAGGACGAAGATGCCGTTGTCGAGCGGGACCTCGACGTCGGCGCAGGGGCAGGGATCCTCGATCACGCCGGTGGTGCCGGTGTTGCCGGTGGTCATGTCCATCGTCGTCGAGCCGGTGGTCATGTCCATCGTCGTCGTGCCGGTGGTCGGATCGACCGTGGTGGAGCCGGTGGTGGGGTCGACGGTGGTCGTGCCGGTGGTCGGCTCGCCGGTGGTCATCGTGTCCGAGGCGCTCCCTGGCGAGGTCGTGCCGGTGGTCTCGTCGGTCGTCGTCGTCGTCGTGCCGGTCGCGCTCGCCGAGCCCATCGTCGCCGTGCCGGTCATCGTGGCGGATGCAGACGTCGTCGCGCTCGTCGAGTCCGTGGTGCCGTCGGTGGTCGAGTCCGAGGCGCTGGCGGTCGCGCTGCCCTCGATGATCTCGCCGCCGTTGCAGGCGCCGAGGGTGAAGGCGACGACGAGGAGGGACGAGCTAGGCGAGGGCAGGCGAATCATCGGCATGACCCGACGATATCAGAGCGTCGCCGCGGTCTACGACGGTCGTCACGAGCTGCTGTGCGGCGCGCTCTTGCGCATATGACCGTTTGAGCATGTCCTCAAGTGCAAGGCGGCGCGCGGGCGTGCGCGCCCCGAGGACAAGCCCAAACAAGGAGAGGGCCCGGCCGCGTCGCCGCGGTCGGGCCCTCCCGTGATCGCCGCGCGTCGGCGCGCGGCGGCGCGCTCAGCCCTGCGGCTTGAGGCTGGTGTCGTAGACCCGGACCTCGCCGAAGGCGCTCAGGGCGTCCTTCAGCTTGCTCGCGCGGCCGATGGCGATGATCTGCACCGGACCGCCCCACAGCGCCTGGCTCGACGCCTTGAGCTGCTCGGGGGTCGCGGCCTCGATGTCGACGCGGTAGCGCTCCCAGAAGTCGGGCGCGAGGCCGTAGGTCCGCTGGGTGATCGTCTTGCTCGCCATCACGCCGACGCCCTCGACCTCGAGGGCGAACTGGCCGGAGAGCTTGCTCTGGATCCGGCCGAGCTCGTCGGCGGGGATCCCCTTCTCGGCCGGCTCCTTGAGGAGCTCGAGGAGCGCCTCGGTGAACTCGCCCGCGCTCTTCGTCTTCGTGCTGCCGCCGGCGAAGAACATCCCGCCCTCGTAGCCGTAGCTGTTGAACGCGCCGACGCCGTAGGTGAGGCCGAGCTGCTCGCGCAGCACCTGGTTGAGGCGCCCCGAGAGGCCGCCGCCGAGGGTCGCCTGGAGGATCTTGCCGTCGAGGTAGCCGGCCTCGCCGATCTTCGGCGCCGGGACGACGACGGCGATCGTCGCCTGGGCGCTCGCCGAGCGGTCGATCAGGTGGACGACGGTCTTGTCCGGGGCGGTCTGCTTGTCGCCGCTCGGCGGGGCGATCGCCTCGCCGGCCTTCCACTTGCCGAAGTGCTTCTTGGCGAGCTTCGCCGCCTTGTCGGCCGTGATGTCGCCGGCGATCACGAGCATCGCGTTGCCGGGGTGGTAGTGCCTGTCGTAGAAGGCGACGACCTGATCGCGGGTGAGCGCGTTGATCTCCGCGTCGCTCGGGAAGGGCCGGCCGTACGGGCTCTTGTCGCCGAAGATCACGTGCTCGCCCATCTGCAGGGCGAGGCCGAAGGGCGAGGACTTCTGGCTCTCGACCTCCTGGATCATCAGGTCCTTGATCTTCTTGAACGACTCCTCGGGGAAGGTCGGCTCCATCGCCTCGGCGGCGAGGAGCTTCATCCCGAGGTCGGCGTCGCGGGCGAGGACGTCGGCGCCGAGGACCACGAGCTCGTCGCCGGCGCTGACGCTCTTCGAGCCGCCGGTCGCGTCGATCTTCGTGTCGAGGTCCTCCTTCTTGAGCTTCTTCGTCCCCTCCTCGAGGAGGTTGGCCGTCAGCGCCGCGAGCTTCGAGTGCTCGGCCGGGGCGTAGATGTTGCCCGCCTTGACCACCAGCGAGATGTCGACGACCGGCATCTCGTGGTCCTCGAGGACGATCACCTCGAGGCCGTTGTCGAGGCTGCTGACGATCGGCTTCGGGAAGTCGACGGCCTTCGGCGCCTCGACGCCGGGGAGCGGCGGCAGGGCGGCGAGCTCGGCCCGCTTGGCGGCGGCCTTGTCGGCGCGGTCCTTGGCGGCGGCCTCCTTGTCGGCCTGGGCCTTGGCGGCGGCCTCGGCCGCGGGGTCGACGGGCGGCGCCGCCGGCTCCTTCGGCTTGCAGGCGAGCGACGCGACCATCACGCCGGCGCTGAGGCCAACACAGAGTCGGGTGATGAGGGCGCGCCCGCGGGCGCGGCGGCTCGGGCTCGAGTTCACGGCGGTCATTCGGCACCTCCTGGGATCCCGGGCGCGTCGGCGCCGGGGACGATGTCAAAGGTCACGCTGCGCTCTTGCGTGAGGTACGTGTTGGCGACCCGCTTGAGGTCGCCGGCGGTGATCTTGTCGAAGCGCTTGTAGTCGCCGTTGAGCTTCTCGGCGCCGCCGTAGAAGCTCTCGTAGGTCGCGAGCTGGGCGGCCTTGTAGAGGGTCTTCGACAGCCCCTCGACGTACAACTTGTAGAGCTTCGCCTTCGCCCGCTTGAGCTCGGCGGCGCTGATCCCCTTCTTCTTCACCTTCTCGAGCTCGTCCCAGTAGGCGGCGCGGAGGTCCGCGAGCTTGGTGTCCTTCGAGGCGACGAGGAGGGTGGCGAGCTGGCCCGGGCCGTAGGTCGGGATCGGGAAGCCGGCCTGCATCATCACGGTCGCCGCGAGCTTCTCGTCGTCGACGAGGCGCTTGGGCAGGCGCGCCGAGGCGCCGTCGGTGAGGATCGTCGCCAGCAGCTCGAGGGCGTCGCGGTCCTTCTCGCGCGGCGGCGGGATGTCAAAGGAGACGAGCGACAGCGGCACCGGGGCGAGCGGGTCCTTGACCTCCGTGTAGACGGCGGCGGTCTGCGCGGCCTCCTCGGGGAAGCTGTGCTGGAGCTCGGGGCCCTTCTTGAGCGGCCCGAAGTACTTCTCGACCAGCGCCTTCGTCTTCGCCGGGTCGATGTCGCCGCAGATCGACAGGACCGCGTTGTTCGGCGTGTAGAAGCGGTCGAAGAAGTCGATGAAGGCCTGCGCCGGCGCGTTGGTCAGGTCCTCCATCGACCCGTAGATCGAGTGGTTGTAGGCCCAGCTGGAGAACGCGGCCGCCGGCCAGTCGAGGAGGATCGTCTTGGCGAAGGGCTGGTTCTCCTGCTGCTGCCGGACCTCCTCCTTGACGACGTCCTTCTCGTTGCCGAGCGACTCCTCGGTGAGGATCAGCGAGTCCATCCGGCTCGCCTCGAGGTAGAGCATCCCCTCGAGGTAGTTGCTCGGGACGGTCTCGAAGTAGTTGGTCCGGTCGGGCTCGGTGTTGCCGTTGAGGCTGCCGCCGGTGTTGTCGACGTAGTAGCCGAAGGCGCCCTCCGGGATGTTCTTCGAGCCGTTGAACATCATGTGCTCGAAGAGGTGGGCGAAGCCGGTGCGGCCCTCGACCTCCTGGGCCGAGCCGACCTTGTAGGTGATGTAGACCGAGACGATGGGGGCGCTGTGATCCTCGGAGAGGACCACCGTGAGGCCGTTCTCGAGGGTGAATTTCTCGATCGGGATCGAGAGGTCCGCGGCTGCGGAGGCGGTCGACGGCAGGGCCGCGACCCCGGAGATCCCGGAGAGCGCGAAGATGCCGGCGAGGGCGAGGGGTGCGAGGCGTCGCATGGGCGTTTTAGGCTCCTCCTGCTTGAGAGCGCACACTCTAGGGGATCGCCTAGGCGCGAACAAGCGCGGACGGGCGGGGGCTGCGGGCCCCAGCGCGACCTGGTCGGGCGAGCAGGTCTGAGGGGCGGGCGCTGTCCGTGACAGAACGGCGCTCCGCCTGGCGGGCCGGCGCGCTCGAGGTTTCACCGTCGCGGCGTCGTTTGCCTCACGGCGGGATCAGTAGGTGAACCGGAGGATCGCGCTGTGCTTGGCGCCGGGGATCAGCACCGCCGGCTCGTCGAGGTTGATCGCGTCGTAGAAGCCGGCGGTGAAGGTGACGGCGCCGTCGCTGCCGACGACGATCTGGTCGGGGTTCTCGCGCGGCGACATGTCGGGGTTGAGGCCGCCGAAGCTGCGGCTCCACAGCGGCGCGCCGGCGCCGTCGAGCTCGACGAGGAGGAGGTCGTTGAGACCCTGGGCGACGTGCTGCGTCCCGGCGATCGTGATCTCGCCGGTGAAGTTGGCGAGGACGAGGCCGTCGCCCGTGGGGGTGATCGCGACGTCGCTCGCCGACTCGAAGGACGGCCCGCCGAACGCCCAGGCCCAGGCGCTCGCTCCGTCGGGGCCGAGCTTGGCGACGAGGGCGTCGAAGGTCGACGGGCAATTCGCCGCGGCGCCGGCGAGGTCGATCGCGCCGTTGCAGGCGCCGGCGACCCAGACGTCGCCGGCGTCGTCGAGGGTGACGCCGCCGAGGTACTGGTTGAGGGTCGGCGACCCGAACGAGCGGATCCACTGGGTCGCCCCGTCGTCGCCGAGCTTGACGACGAAGGCGTCCTGCTGGCCGAGGGGGTCGAGCTCGGGCTCGCTGAGGTCGATCGGCCCGCCGAAGTAGCCGACGGCGTAGATCGAGCCGTCGGCCGCGACGGCGACGTCCTCGATCGACGCGGTCGCGGTCTGCGGCCCGCCGCCGCGGGTCCACTGCGGCTTGCCGCCGAGGTTGAAGCCGGCGATGAAGTAGTTGTACTGGTCGGCGTCCGGGGCGGGGAGCGGCCCGAGGCCGAGGTCGAAGGGGCCGGTGTAGCGCCCGGCGAGGACGAAGCCGTCGGCGGTCGGGGCGATCGCGTGGGCGTACTGGTTGCCGACGTCGGAGAAGCCGTAGGAGAGGACGTGGTCGCCGTCGGCCTCGAGGATCGCGTAGAAGGCCTCGGCGTAGAGGTCGCCCTGGAGGGGCCCGCCGCCGAAGTCGATGAGGTGGTGGTGGGCGCCGGCGAGGTAGATCCGATCGGCGCTGTCGGTGGCGATGCTCGTGAGGAGGTTGAACTCCTGGCCGGCGAAGCCCTTGAGCCAGAGGAGCGCGCCGTCGCTGGCGATCCGGGCGACGTAGATCGACTCGGATTCGTTCGTCGAGATCGACGCGCCGGCGAGCGCGAGCGTGCCCTGAGCGAAGCGGCCGCCGACGACGACCGAGCCGTCGCTGAGGAGGGCGAGCGGCATGCGCTCGCCGTCGACGGTCCGCGGGTAGTGGTGGAGCCACGCGGTCGCCGGTCCGCCTGTGGTCGTGCAGGCGTCGCCGCAGGTCTCGGTCGCGTCCGTCGCCGCGGCGGAGGTCGCGGTCGATGTCGCGGTCGTCGTCGTCGTGCCGTCGGAGGTCGCGCTGTCGCCTGTCGAGGACGCGGCGGTCACGGTCAGATCTCCGGTCGCGCCTGTCGTCGTCGCGGCGTCGCCGCGCTCCCCAAAGGCGGGGTTGTCGAGGGTGCAGGCGACGGGCGCGAGCGCCACCGTGAGCACGAGAGAGCGCATCGCAGCGATCGTAGCAAGCGCGGCGACGCCGCGGCGCGGGACTTCGCGCCGAAGAAAACCGGCTCGGGGGGATCGCAAAGCGTGCGGGTTGCCAGCGGCCGCGGAGCGATCGAAGCTAGGGGGGTCAGAGGAGACCTCAGGCATGAACGAGCAGCCGACACGACGCCGCCTTTTTCCCGGGTTCGCCCGCCTCGGGGGTGTCTTCGCGCTGATCCTGGCCGCCCTCAGCGGCAGCGGCTGCGACGACGACGACCCGACGCTCGGCGCCGAGCGGATCCGCAGCCGGTGCCTGGCCATGGCCGCCGAGACGCCTGACAACTACGTCCTCGGCGCCTCGTGGTGGCGTCCCTGCGGCGACGGCCTGTGCGAGGAGAACCTGCGCATCGAGTCGGTCTGCGTCACCTACCAGTCCCTCAACGAGTACGGCGAGATCGCCAAGCTCAACCACGGCGTGCTGACGCCGATCGGCGTCGAGGAGTCGGAGAACCTCGCGCTCGCCCTCGTCGACGTCGAGCTCCTGCCGAGGTCCGGGGACTGCGGCGACGGCGGCTGCGAGGAGGGGATGATCGGCCTCGTGCGCGACGGCGACGCCGAGACCTACGACTTCGACGGCGCGCCCCAGGTCGAGCTCGCGGGGGTGAACGCCTTCCTCAACGTGCTCCGCGAGTCGCTCCGGGCGTGCACGGACAACGGCGCCCTCGAGATCGACGGCGGCTGCGAGAGGCGCTGAGCCGCGCCGAGCCGACGGACGCTGTCTGAGGGGACAGGCTAGCGCCGGCGGAGGACGACGGTGGCGATGAGCCCGGCGATGCCGGCCCCGATCGCGCCGCCGAGGCGACGCTTGCGGCGCTTGGCGTCGCGCTCGCGGAGCGCGTCGAGCTCGTCGCTGTGGCGGCGGCAGCTCGCGCGGTGGGCCTCGACCTCGTCGTCGAGCTGGCGCTTGAGGGTGGCGACCCGATCCTCGAGCGCCTTCACCTTGTCCCGGTGGGCGCTGAGCTCGGCGCGCTCATCAGCGCTG
>JAGQIT010000855.1 GCA_020431135.1 Myxococcales bacterium
GTCGAGGGCGACCGGCCGCGCTACCGGTTCTACGACGCGGTGTTGCTCCAGGTCATGCGCCACCAGCCGGAGGCGCTCCCTGAGATCTTTCGGGCCATGTTCGCGGCCGCGGGCGGCGACCGAGTCCTCGCCTTCCTCGACGGGACAACGTCCCTCGCACAGCGTACCGAGCTCTTCCGCGGGCTCCCGTGGGCGCCCTTCGCCGCAGGTTTCGCGCGGCTGATCCAGGCTCGCGTCGGCCTCGCTCGGCGGTCATAGTGAGGAGGTGTCGCGCGGGTGATCCGAAGAGGATCAGCCGCCAAAACTAGACTATCTACGTGATTTTGGAGAAAGCCATGAATGGTTCTCGGACGCTGTTTCTCTCCCTCCTGGTCGGCCTGACGGGCGGCTGCTTCGACGAGATCATCCAGCACCCTGGGGCGACCGATGGGTCGACGGAGGGCTCGGGCTCTGGCTCGAACTCGGATTCCCAGGCGACGACGGTCGGCAGCGACGGATCGACGTCGGTCGCGGACACGACCGGCGCGATGACGGATGACGACGCGGACACGACCGGTTCGACCTCCGCTGGGACCGAGACCGCCGGGACGACCGGCGAGCCCGCGGAGCACCTGTGCGAGGGGGTCCGCCACCTCTGCCAGGGCGAGAGCTGGGTCGTCGAGCCCTGCGCCGACTGTGCCGAGCTGACGCCGCTGGCCCAGTGCGCCTTCGAGACGCTCGGGGGCTCCTTCGCCGGCGAGATCACGGTCGAGCGCTGCGACGGCGACTGCGTCCGCGACCACTACATCTTCCGCCCTGGCGGCGTCGAGGTGCTCGTCGAGTCGATGCTCCTCGACGGCGACAAGAACGAGGTCGAGCTCGTCGGCCGTCAGATGTGCGGGCTCGTCGACATGATGTACTTCCTGGAGTGCGTCCAGTCCTACGTCGAGAGCTGCGCCGAGCCGACGACGTGGGTGAGCGGCTGCGAGCCCTTCACGGGCGACACCTGCCCGTTCACCATCGGCCTCTAGGTCCGCCGCGGCGTCGCTCGCCGGCCGGCTCGCGGCTACTTCTTGTTGAAGGGGTTGACCGGGCCGGTCGGCGCCGACGCGCTCTTCGACGACTTCTTGCGCTTGCGCGCGCGCTTGAGCTTCACCTTCTGCTCGCTGCTCTCGCTCGGCGTGAACTCGACGTACGTGTCCTCGTAGCCGTCGGCGACGAGGCGCAGGGTGAGCTCTTCGTCGGACTTGAGGACGGCGATGCCGCCCTCGTCGTCGGTCGAGCCGAGCTCCTCGCCGCTCGCCTCGTCGATGACGGTCGCCGGCGTGTTGACGTTGAAGGTGACCTGGACGCGCTCGGGCTCGGGCTCGGGCTCGGGCTCGGGCTCGGGCTCAGGCTCGGGGGCGAGGACGGGCTCGGGCTCGGGCTCAGGCTCGGGCTCGGGCTCGCTGCGCAGGGCATAGAGCGCGGCCGCGACGGCGGCCGCGACGACGAGCACGACGGCGAGGATCAGCCACTTCGAGCGCCCCGGGCGCTCGGCGTCGAGGTCGAGCGCCCCGAGGTCGACGCGCGGGCCCGGCGGCTCGAGGGGGCCGTCGATGGAGGTCCCGAGCTCGTCGATGCCCCGGAGCGCCGCGGCGAACTCCCGCATGTCCTGGAAGCGGTGCGCGGGGTCCTTTTGCAGCGCCTTGAGGATGATCGCGTCGAGGTCCGGCGAGATGTCGGCGTCGGGGGCCACGGCGCTCGGCACCGGCGGATCCTCGACGAGGTGCTTGACCAGCGTCGTCGTCGGGCTGTCGCCGCGGAAGGGGACCTGGCCCGTGAGGAGCTGGAACATGATCACGCCGAGCGAGTAGATGTCGGTCCGGCGGTCGACGGTCCGGCCCTCAGCTTGCTCAGGGGACATGTACTCGGGGGTCCCGAAGATCATCCCCGTCTGGGTGAGGGCGCGCGGCCCGACCACGGACTCGCTGGTGATCTTGGCGATGCCGAAGTCGAGGACCTTGATGAAGTCGGGGTTGCCGCGCTTCTCGAAGCGGAAGCAGTTCTCCGGCTTCATGTCGCGGTGGATGATCCCCTTGTCGTGGGCGGCCTCGAGGGCGTCGCAGATCTGGAGCAGGATCGGCTTCGCGCGCGTCCACGGCAGCCGGCGGACGCGCGCGAGCATGTCCGCGAGGTCCTCGCCGTCGAGGAGCTCCATGACCAAGAAGACACATTCGTCCTCGGTGCGGCCGAAGTCGGTGATCTCGACGACGTTCTCGTGGTCGATCACCGACGCGGCGCGGGCCTCCTGGAGGAAACGCTCGACGATGTTCTCCTTGTGCGCCTCCTCGGGGTGGAGGACCTTGATGGCGCATTGTTTGCGGATGGCGATGTGCTCGCCGAGGTACACGGTGGCCATGCCGCCCTCGCCGAGGCGGCTGATGATCCGGTAGCGATCGGCGAGGACCGAGCCGATGAGCGACTCCGACGACGCGTCGAGGTACTGGACCGCGGGGGCGCGGGCCACCTGCGTGACGTCGTCTCGAGCGGGTCTCTCTCCTTGAGCGATCCGCCTCGTCGGACGCTGGGAGTGCTGCGGTGGCGCGTTGCCCATGCGGAGGTCCCGAGTCTGGCAAGCGTACCCTAGATTGGCGCCTCCCTTCGATGGTCGCGGCCCTGGCCGGCCGCGGAGCCCGCCGGCGCGCGCCCGGTGCGGGGGCCGCTAGGGGGCGATTACGAGGGCTCTGGTCGCCTTTGACGACTGCTCGGCGCGGGCGGGCGTGCTAGGCTCTTCGCCTCGAGGAGGCCACGATGGTCCGCACATTGAATGGTGGGATCTGCGCTATTTCGCTTGCGGTGATCGGGCTCTGCGCGGCGCCGAGGGTCGCCGGCGCGGCGCCGGAGGTTCGCGACGGCGCATCGACGAGCGAGGACGCGGAGACCGGGTCGGACGAGGCGACGACGGCGAGCGCCGCGATCGAGTCGGAGACGGAGGTCGCGCAGCGGCTCTTCCGCGAGGGCGAAGAGGCGTACTGGCTCGGCGACTTCGACCTCGCGGTCGCGCGCTTCGAGGAGGCCTACCGCCTGTCGAAGATCCCGGGGATGCTCTACAACGTCGGCCTCGCCTACCAGCGCCGCTTCGAGAGGTCGCGCGCGCAGGACGATCTGCGGCGGGCGCGGGCCGTCTTCGTCAACTACCTCGAGGCGGACACCGCGGGGCTCATCGATCCGCGGCACGTCGAGGGGCTGATCGCCGAGATCGACGCGTCGCTCGCGGTCACCGAGCAGGCGCCCGCCGAGTCGCCGACCGTCGAGGAGAGCGACAGCTCGAGCGCGGCGGAGGGCCCGGAGCGCTGCGTCAGCGTCGCTCCGGAGCTCCTCGAGTCGCCGCCGGACACGACGCGCCGCGATCGGATCCTCGGCTCGTCGCTGCTCGCTACCGGCGGTCTCCTCGTCGCCGGCGGCGCGGTGTCGCTGACGGCCTTCAGCCTCAAGGGGCGCGAGTTCGCGGGCGTTCTCCAGGGGATCGAGGCCGATCAGATGGCCGCCGGCTGCGCCAGCGTCGACAGCCAGTACTGCCGCGACCTCCAGGAGTCGGCCGAGATCACCTTCAACAACGGGCACAAGGCGAACCTCCTCGCGGGGGCGGTCGGCGGCTCGCTCCTAGCGAGCGGGGCCGTCGGGGTCGTCGCCGGCGCGCTGCTCTACCGCCGCGGCCGCGGCGGGCGGATCGGCAGGTCGGAGGTCGCGTTGACGCCGACCTTCGGCGGCGCCGCGCTCGTTGGTCGCTTCTAGCTCGTCGATCCCCAGGCGCTCGCGTCTGCGGCGCGGCGCGCGGGCGGTCGACGCGGCAACGGCCTGTCCGTAGTCTCGGGGCGATGTCCGATCGCGACGCGCTCCGCCGCCGCCTTGTCCACCACCTCGGGCTCAAGGAGCTCGCCCGCGCCGGCTGGCTGCGGGCTGGCGTGGCGGCGCCGGAGTCTGTGGCCGCCCACAGCTGGGGGGTCGCGTGGCTCGTCCTGGTGCTCGCGCCGCCGTCCATCGATCGTGGGCGGGCCCTGGCGATCGCCGTGATCCACGATCTCGCGGAGGTCGACGTCGGCGACGTGACGCCGTACGACGGCGTCAGCCAGGAGGAGAAGCGGCGCCAGGAGGAGGCGGCGATCGAGGAGCTCGTCGGCGGGCTCCCGGGGGGCGACGAGCTGCGCGCGCTGTGGCTCGAGTACGAGGACCAGAGCAGCCCCGAGGGGCGCTTCGTCAAGGCCTGCGATCGCCTCGACATGGCCCTCCAGGCCCAGCGCTACGCGGCCGCGCAGGGCGTCGAGGTCGGCGACTTCATCGACTCTGCGCTCGCCGGGCTGCCCGCGGGGCTCCTCCGAGAACTCGCCGCGCCGTGAGGGCAGCGTCTCCTCGTTGACCCGAGTCGGCGGCCAAGAGGCTGCTCCCCGGGGCTCCTAGCACTCCGGGCGCAGCGGGCAGATCATCGACTCGACGAACTCGTTGATGAACGCGGAGAGGTCGCGGATCGGCGCCGCCGGGTGGTCCTCGTCGAGGCGGCCGGCGAGGAGGAGCGACGACAGGCCGTGGATCGTCGCGATCAGCCGCAGCGCGCACATGTCCGGATCGACATGGTCGCCGATACTCCCGCGCTCGCGCCCCTCGCGGAGCCAGCCGCGGAGATCGGTGATCGGCTGGACGACCGAGCGGAGCTCGTCCTCGTTCATCTCCGCGAAGTTGAGCTGCTCGGACTCCATGATCACGCCGTAGAGCCAGCGGTGGGAGAGGGCGAAGCGGATGTGCGACATCCCCCACTCGCGCAGGCGGTCGATCGGGTCGTCGATCTTGGCGACGGGGTTGATGATCTCGTCCTGGACGAGGCGCAAGCCGTAGAGGCGGATCTCTTGCAAGATCGCCGCCTTCGAGTCGAAGTGCTGGTAGAGGGCGGTCGCCGAGATCCCGAGGCGCTTGGCGATCGCCCGCATCGTCAGGCCCTCTTCGCCGAGCTGCGAGCCGAGCTCGACGCTGACACGGATGATCGCTTCCTTCAATTCGGGGCGTGACGCGCGGACCATTTATTAGGCTTATCACTCCGGCGATCGCGTGGAAATGGGCGAACTGCGTTCACTTGGGGTCGAATTGGCGCCGCTTGGGCGGTCGGCGCAGCGACGTCTGGCGACGCGTCCGCAAGGCACGGTGTTACACTGGCTCCTCCGCCGATGTCGCTGCAGAGCAAGTACGCCTCGGTCGTCGCTCGGGAGCTCCGACATCACGCGGTCTGGGAGCCAGGCGAGCCGATTCGCCTCGGTGACTACGGGACCTTCAGTCGCGGGCGCTTCTCGGTCCACGGCAACATCCGCGACGACTACGAGATCGAGTTCGACGTCGTCCGCTCGCGCAACCGGGAGTTCGCGTTCCGCTCGGACGGCGTCAGCGAGAGCCGCTCAGAGAGCAAGGCCAAGCAGCCGGGGGCGGTCGCCGAGCTCCGCGTCGGCTTCCGCAACGCGGACGCCCTCTATGTCTCGTCGCCGAGCGCGTGGACCGAGCAGATCAAGAGCCTCGCGCGGGCGGTGCGGCCGCTTGTCGGCAACCCGCAGTGGCGCCCGGAGTGGATGGTCGTCACCCGCCTCTATCACGCGTCGCAGGCGATCATCCTCCTGTCGAACAGCGACAACGCGGATGTCTGCCTCAACCTCAGCGCCGACGGGGTCGCCCTCAGCGGCGACGCGTCGAACGACGTCGGCGAGCAGGGCTCGGTCGCCCTCCAGCTCACCGGCGTCCGCGGGCCGCTCTTCATGGGCCTGCACCGCGTCCACAAGGATCTCGAGGACGTCGTCCCGCGCCGTCGCCTGGTCAATCGCGTCCTCGTCCTCGCCGGCGCCGGGCTCGTAGCGAGCGGGGCGCTGACCTCGTGGCTCGTGGTCTCGAGCCTGCAGCGCCCCAAGCTGAACGACCACGTCGCCACGGCGAACCCGACGAGCGCCAGCGACGCGGGCGACGCGATCGAGAAGGGCGACGCGAAGGCGAGCGATCCGAAGGCGAGCAAAGGCGACACGGACGACGAGAACGACGAGAGCTACGGGGGAGACGCGAGCGCGGGCGCGGGCGTGGAGCCGGAGGTGCCGAAGTCGGTGCGCGTCCGCTTCGATTCGAACGTTCCGGCGGAGATCCGCGATCGCGACGGCACCGTCCTCGGCAAGACGAGCGACGACGGGATCGAGCTCCCCGAGGGGGAGCCGCTCGTCGTCGCGCTCCTCGCCGAGGACTACCAGGGGAGGTCGGTCGAGCTCGTCCCGCGCGCGGGTGGGGTCGTCCGCGTCGAGCTCAAGAAGGAGCGGACGTCGACGGCGAAGTCGAAGGTCGGCGCCGGTGGCGGGCACCGCATCACTCGCTGCTCAGAGGACGACGACTGTCGAGGCGCGGCGATCTGCGTCGCTAGCCGCTGCGTCGACGCGCCGACGCCTGTGGAGCTGGTCGTCGACGCGACCGGGACGGGCGACGCGACCGGGACGGGCGACGCGACCGCGGGCGACGCGACGTCGGACGCGTCCGTGGAGTCGGTCGGGGACGAATCGACCGGCGACGTCGTGGCGACCCCGCTCGAGGGTCCGGACGAGAGCGGCGGCCCAGGCGATGAGACCGCCGGCAGCGACGGCGGGGAGGTGCCGGACGAGGGCCCCGCGCCGGCGCTCCTCTGGTTGACGCTCGGCCTCTCGATCGTCGGCCTCGGCCTCGTGATCGCCTGGCTGCGTCGACGCTTCTTCGCGCCGCTAGAGCCCGTGCGTCCAGACGACGTCGACGGGCCCTGAGCGGTCGAGGGCGCTCGGCCGCGGCCTACGCGTCGACCTCGATCGTCACCGCCTCGGTCGCCGCGCCGAAGCGCTCGAGGAGCTCGCGGTACCAGCTCGCGGCCGCCTCGGCGCGGTCCGGGAGGTTGTCCGTCCCCCAGACGACCGCCAGGATCCGCCGGGTCTCCGCGTTGGTCTTGGTCCGCTGCGAGTCCTTGACCGGGTTGGCGCACGGTCCGTCGGCGTCGTGGAGGCAGAGGAGGTCGCCGACGTCGATCACCTGCCCCGAGGCGTTGAAGACGTAGGTCGACCTCGGCGCGGCCAAGGCGATCGACAGCGGCGCGCGGGCGCGGTCGAGGTCGACGACGCTGATCGGCAGGCCGCTGTGCAGCGAGACCACGTTGC
>JAGQIT010000856.1 GCA_020431135.1 Myxococcales bacterium
CGCCGCGCCACGGCGAGGTCCTGCGCCCGCGCGAGTCGATCGGCCACGCGGCCCTCGTCGTCGGCTACCGCCGCGGCCACGGCTTCCGCGTCGCCGACGCCAAGGGCCGCGGCTTCGGCGATCGCGGGACCTGGTGGCTCGCCGATGATCTCCTCGAGACACCCCTCCTGCAGGAGAGTTGGTACCTCAAGCCGAGCTCCTAGCTCACGCGTATCCCCGAAGAGGAAGAGAACGTCATGAAGCGCGCCCTCCCCCTGCTCGCCGCCCCCCTCCTCGTCGCCGCCTGCTCCAAGGGCCACCGCGTCTATCACGTCTCGGTCGCGCCCGATGAGGCCCAGGGCGTCCACTACGCGCTGCCGCGCGCGGTTCTCACGGTCGACCTCGAGATCGCCGCCTCCCGCGAGATCCGCGGCGCCTGCTACGACCAGACCAAGCTCCGCGTCGACCTCGGCCTGGCGTCAGAGAGCGAGCTGCCGCCGCCGACCCGCGGCAAGGCGACCCAGGCGACCCAGGCCGTCCAGGCCGCGCCCGCGAGCGAGCCGCCGCCGCGCCAGTGGGCCGCCGTCACCGCGGCGATCGGCAGCTACGCCGAGGTCGACCCCGCGGAGATCTACCTCGTCGATCTCCGCGGCCGCGGCCTCGAGTCGGTCTCGGGGAGCTTCGAGCTCACGGCCGAGGGGCTCCTCACCGCCGGCGGCCTGACGGCGTCGCACCGCGGCCTCGACATCGCCCTGGCGGCGACGAGCGCCGTCGTCGACGTCGCGTCGATCGCCCTCGGGGCGAGCTTCGCCGGCGACGATCGCATGACGACGTGCGAGCGCTACGCCAACCGGATCCAGGAGATCCGCAGCCAGCGTAAGTCGATCTACGGCGGCACCTGGAAGGGCCTCGCCGGCGGCATGCCGCGCGACACCCTCGACCGCGTTCTCGACGGCCTGCGCCGGCAGGAGCAGGCGCTCATCGCCCTCTTCTCGACGACCACCGCGGCCGAGCGCGGCGTCGTCCGCTGCGCCGTCACGCCGTCGCGCGCCGACGCGGCCCACTTCCTCGGCGACCTCCAGATGCGCTTCCCGCTCGTCCACATCGACAAGGTGACCGGCGCGGTGAGCCTCGCCGATCCGGCGGTCGCCTGCACGATCCCCGACAACCTGCGGGCGAGCGCGTCGGCGTCGGTGAAGGGCGCGGGCAAGGGCAACCCCGCCGTCCAGGGCAACCCCGCCGTCCAGGGCAACCCCGCCGTCCAGGGCAACCCCGCCGTCCAGCAGCAGCTCGGCGGCGCCGTCGGGACGACCGCCTACCTCACCCTCGATCTGCGCGCCGACGGCCTCGCCAGCAGCGTCGACCCCGAGCGCGGCTGCAAGGAGTTCCGCGACGACCAATGCGCCGAGGCCCAGGGGCTCTACTACCGGATCCCGCGCGAGGCCCGGGCGACCGTCTGGTGGGCGCCCGAGGCGACGGAGCTCCTCGCCGCGCGCGACCTCCTCGTCCCGCAGCTCGGCGTGACGACCTCGCTGCCGCGCTCCTCCGGCCGCGTCCGCGACCAGCAGCAGATCGCCCTCCACCCCGAGACCGGCGCCCTGCGGACCCTGAGCAGCGACAGCCAGACGATCTCGACCGAGCAGATCGAGCGCCTCGGCGGCGACGCGGTCCAGCTCTTCGAGGCGGCCCACGGCGCCGCTGGCCGCGACCGCGAGCTCGGCCAGCTCCAGCGCGAGCGCGAGGTCCTCGAGGAGTCCGTGCGGATCAAGGAGGCCCGCGACAAGCTCGACGAGGATCCCGACGGCGACGGCGTGCGCCCGACGGGCCCCGGCGACCGCGGCTCCCTCCCGCCGAACCCGCGCCCGCCGAGCCGCACCGATCAGTAGGGCCTCAGAGGGCCTCGTAGATCCGAGCGGCGCCCTGCGACGCCTCGTTCGACCCCTTGTCGTCCCCGTCGCTCGCCGCCGCGGGCTCCGTGTCGTCGACGCGGCCCTTGCTCGCGTCGGCCTTCGGCTCGACCTTCGTGCGCGCGGGCGGCTCGGCCTTCGGGGTCTTCTCGGTCGTCATGGCGCCGTCGATCCTAGCAGCCCGCGGCGTCCGGCGGCCTCGCGGCGATCGCAGCGACGGACTCCCGCAGCCGTCGCGCCGCGCGGCGGTCGACGACGGGCGAGAGCAGGCGCCGCGCCGGCTCGCTAGCCGCACGCCGACGCGCGATAGTGATAGGCTGGCGCCTCCTTCCAGGAGCGCCCCTGTGACCACCAAGACCGCGACCCTCGCCCCCCTGCTCCTGGCCCCCGTCGTCCTCGCCCTCGCGCTCAGCGGCTGCAGCGGCGGCTCGACGTCGACGGAGTCGGCCGCGACCTCGGCGAGCGCCAGCGACTCGACGACCGTCGACACCGCGTCCTCCGGCGAGAGCAGCAGCTCGAGCACCACCGACGACGGCCCCCCGCCGCCGCCCGGCGAGGTCCAGGTGCTCACCTACAACGTCGCCGGCCTGCCGCAGGGGATCTCGAGCTCGAATCCAGAGGAGTTCATGCCGCTGATCTCGCCGCTCCTCAACAGCTACGAGCTCGTCCTCGCCCAGGAGGACTTCTACTACCACGCCCAGCTCGCGGCCGACGTCACCCACCCCTACCGGACGACGCCGTGGATGGAGCCGCCCGACGTCCTCGACCTCGGCGACGGCCTCAACCGCTTCTCGATCTACCCGATGGACCTCCACGAGCGGATCGGCTGGGGCGACTGCAACGGCCAGCTCGACTGCGCCAGCGACTGCCTGGCGACCAAGGGCTGGTCCTTCGCCCGGACGACGCTCTACGACGGCGACGAGGGCAAGGTCGAGGTCGACGTCTACAACCTCCACATGGAGGCCGGCGGCTGCCCCGAGGACATCGTCATCCGCCAGAAGAGCTGCGAGAACCTCGCCGCCGAGATCATGGCGCGCTCGGTCTCGGCGGGCTACCCGGTGATCGTCGCCGGCGACTTCAACCTCCGCGAGAACGACCCCGAGGATGTCGCCCCGCTCGACGCGCTGATCGGCGGCGCCGGCCTCACCGACGCCTGCCAGCACCTCGACTGCGGCGACATCCGCATCGACAAGGTCCTCTACCGCGACGGCGCCGACGTCACCCTCGAGGCGATCCACTGGGAGGTCCCGCCGGAGTTCGTCAGCCCCGAGGGCGTCGACCTCTCCGACCACCTGCCGGTCGCCGTCCGCCTCGCCTACACGCCGCAGTAGCGGGCGCGAACGAACGAGCACCCCGCCCAGAAGGACAGGGTGCTCCGAGCCGCAGAAACACCTGGCCTAAGCGCCAGGTCCGCGCTCGATCTTGAAGCTCTTGATCAGGTTGTAGATGTGCGACCTGGCGACGTCGAGGCGCTTCGCGGTCTCGGTGATGTTCCAGTCGCACTCGCTGAGCGCCCCCTCGAGGAGGCTGCGCTGGAACTCGCGGGTCGCCGCCTGCCAGGTGGCCTCGCCGCCGCGCCGCGGGTCCTGGCGCTCGGGGAAGAGGTGGCCGCGCTCGATCATCGACAGCCCCTGCTGGACCGCCGCGTGCGCGGCCTTCTCGAGGCTCGCCCGCAGGTCGTCGAGGTTGCCCGGCCACTCCTGCGACTCGAGGGCGCTGATCGCCCCGAGCGACAGGCGCAGGCGCGGGTAGCGGTGCTCCTCGCAGATCTCGCCGCAGATGTGCTGGGCGAGCTCGGAGATGTCCTCGACGCGCTCGGCGAGCGCCGGCACGCGGATCGTCAGGACCTGGATCCGGTAGTAGAGGTCGCTCTGGAGGGCGTTGTCGTTGAGGAGCTCCTTGAGGTCGAAGGAGGACGAGGTGAGGACGCGGACGTCGACCTCGCGGCGCGAGCCGTCGCCGGCGACGTAGGCCCGGTTCTCGAGGAGCTCGAGCACCCGCGTCTGCGCCGACGCAGGCAGCTCGCTGATCTCCTCGAGGAAGAGCGTGCCGCCGTCGGCCTTGGCGATCAGGCCGGCGCCGTCGCTGCCGCCGAAGAGGCGGGCCTCGACGCCCTGGCTCCGGCAGTTGACGGCGACGAAGGGCCGCTGGCTGCGCTTGCTGTTGTCGTGGATCAGGCGGGCGACGAGCGCCTTGCCGACCCCGGCGGCGCCGCTGATGACGACCGAGGCGTCGACTTGGGCGGCGAACTGGATGCTGTTGAGCACCTCGGCGAGGGCCGCCGAGCGGCCGACCAGCGCGCGGACGCCGAGCTTCTCGCGGAGCGCCCGCGTCGGGTCGCTGGCGGCGCGCTCGTGGTAGCGCTCGAGGATCCGACCGGCGAGGGGCCCGAGGTGGAGGGCCGCGGCCTCGACGCGACGACGATCGTCGGGCCCGAAGGGCGTGTCGCCGACCCTCCCCTGGAGGTAGAGGACGCCGACCGGGTGGCGGACGCCGATCGGCGCGCAGAGGACCGCGCGGATGTCGTTGCGGCGGACGCTCTCGAGGTCCTGGAAGCGGCGGTCGTGGACCGCGCTCGCGCTCTCGACGACCTCGCCGTTGGCCAGCGAGCGGGCGATGATCCGGCTCGAGAGCTGCTTGCGCACGTCCTCGACCTCCTCGTCCGGGATCCCGTGCGAGCCCCACCAGCGCGGATCGCAGCCGCGATCGTCGGTGTCGTAGAGCTCGACGTAGCCGCGCTCCGCCCCCGACGTCTCGACGATGAGCGGCAGGGCGTCGGCCAGGAAGGGCTCGATCCGCTCATGCATGTTCAGCTCGAGGAGCCGCAGGTAGAGATCGCGCTCGCGGGTCAATGCACGCACTGTCTGCTCAAACGTCGAACCATCCACGGCGCCCACGCTAGCACGCAGCCGGGTCTAGGCGGCTGTCCTGAATACTAGACAGTCTGACAGCGACCCCCCTTGTCGGCGGGTGTCCGCCCGCGGCATCGTCCGGCCATGCGCAGCGGCCTCGAGGAGCTCACCGTCGTCATCACCGGAGCGTCGGGCGGGATCGGCTGGGCGACCGCCGAGGCCTTCGCCGCTGAGGGGGCGCAGCTCGTCCTCCACGCCAACACCGGCGGCGCCGACCTCGAGCAGCGCGTAGGCGCCGCGAGCTGGGCCGACCGCGCCCTCGTCTTCGCCGGCGACCTCCGCGAGGAGGACGCCAACGAGGCGCTCTTCGCCGCGGCCTGCGAGCGCTTCGGGCGGGCGGACNNTCGCGATCCTCAACGCCGGGATCTGGCCGCCCGAGCCGCGGCCGCTGTGGGAGATGCCGGCGGCGCGCCTGCGCGAGGTCCTCGACACCAACCTCCTCGGCGTTCTCTTCGGCGCCCGCGCCTTCCTCCGTCGCCTCGCCGAGCGCGGTCCGCGAGACGATCGGCGCGGCGCCAGCGTCAGCCTCATAGGCTCGACCGCGGGGCGCTTCGGCGAGGCCGACCACGTCGCCTACGCCGTGACCAAGGCCGGCCTGCGCGGCCTGATGCGCAGCCTCAAGAACGAGATCG
>JAGQIT010000857.1 GCA_020431135.1 Myxococcales bacterium
TTGCCGGTGAAGGTGTGGCTGTGGGGGAAGGAGCGCTCCGGGCCGCCGCGGAACGGGCGGTCGAGCCCCTCGCGGATCAGCACCGTCGAGAAGGGCAGGACGCCGCCCGAGAGCCCCTTGCTGAGGCACAGGAAGTCCGGGCGGACGCCGGCCCACTCGCTGGCGAAGAGCCGCCCCGTGCGCCCGAAGCCGACCGCGATCTCGTCGGCGATGACGTGGATACCGAGGCGCTGGGCGGCGGCGGCGATCCGCCGGTAGAAGCCCGTGCCGGTCATCCGCATCTTGCCGGCGCACTGGACGAGCGGCTCGACGACGAGCGCCGACAGCTCGCCGGCGTTGGCCTCGAGAAGCGCGACCGCGCGGTCCGCCTCCGGGCTGTCGGCGCCGAGCTCGAGATCCTCGGCGTCGGCGCGGCGGTGAGCCGGGTGCGCGGGCGCGGGCAGGCGCAGCGCCGGCATCAGCAGCGGCGCGAAGGTCGAGCGGTAGATCGCCGAGCCGCAGAGCGCGAGGGCGCCGAGGGTCTCGCCGTGGTAGCTGTTGTCGAGCGTGGCGAAGCGCGTCCGCGCGGCCTCGCCGGTGAGCTGGCGGGCCTGGAAGCTGATCTTGAGCGCGATCTCGACGGCCGCGGAGCCGCAGTCGGCGTAGAAGACGCGACCGTAGCCCGGCGGCGCAGCCGCGAGCAGGGCCTCGCCGAGCTCGACCGCCGCCGCGTGGGTGAAGCCGGCGAACATCACGTGATCGAGGCGGCCGGCGGCCTCGGTGATCGCCGCCGTGATCCGCGGAGCGCAGTGCCCGTGCACGGAGGTCCACCACGAGGCGATCGCGTCGAGGATCGCCCGTCCGTCGCTGTCGTAGAGCCAACAGCCGGAGGCCCGCGAGATCGCGACGGGCGGCAGGCGCTCCTGGTCGTCGAAGTGGGTCGCGGGGTGCCAGATGATCCGGAGGTCGCGCTCCACGAGGTCCGGGCCAGACATCGGGGGCGAGGCTATCAGGGCGCCGAGGCCCGCGCCTCCCCGCTCCGTCTGCGGCGCTCGCCCGTGATTTGCTCCCGTCGTGCGCCCAGTCACCGCAGGGCCGGGTCGACGCGCTACACTCGATCGGCATGGTCACCTCGACGAAGCTCTGGTCCACGGCGTTCGCGGCCCTGACGGGCCTGCTCCTCGGCTGCGCGGTCTACGTCGATCCCGGCGAAGAGGGCTCGTGCGAGGACATCTGCGGCGACCACGCCTCGTGCAAGAAGGGCGTCTGTGTCTGCGACCCCGGCTACGACGGCTTCCCGGAGATGGAGAAGGGGTGCATGCCGACCCAGCCGCCGCCGGACATGACCGCCTGTGAGCTCGGCTGCGGCCCGAACGCCTACTGTCAGGACGATCTCTGCTACTGCCAGGCGGGCGCCGTCTCGGTCTGTGGCAACGGCGGCTGCCTGCCCCTCGAGGCGGTCTGCGACGGCACCCTGGACTGCTACGACGGCAACGACGAGGCCGTCGAGATCTGCAACCCGACCGTGATCATGAACTGGTCGGTCATCGACAGCTGCGCCGACGGCCTCGACATCGAGTGGCGCCTCTTCTCCGACGATCGCGACTGGGTGTGGCCGGGCGGCGACGGCTCCTTTTGGACCGGCGGCCTCGACATCGAGATCGTCGAGTCGATCGAGTGTGCGACCGGCGAGACGATCTGCTTCGGCGGCGCCGCCGGGGCTCAGAGCTGGGGCGTCGGCATCGACGGCCTCGACTACTGCGACGATTGCTGCTGGCAGTGCGAAGAGTACGCGACGGCGCTGGTGCCCTACCTCGTGTGTAGCTGAGCGCGGAGTGAGGCGAAACGCCCCGCCCGGTGGTTCGCGGTGGCAAAGCGGCGCTCGTGAAACGCGTTCCTTGGAACACGTAATCGCCGTGTAAAACGGTGATCGTCGGCCCCAGGAGGGAGTATTCCGGGACGCGTGTGCGGTCCTTCACCCTTCAGCGCTAGGCAAGCGCGAGGATTTGGGGTATGCCGCCGCTGTCGCGACGCGCCCAGAGTTGGTCGTTGCGGTCTGGCTTACCGCTCTATCGCTTGTCACCCCACCTCGCGGGTGGCATAGTTCAACCTCGCCGTGACGATTGTCCGGTGAATAGCCACCGCTGAAAAAATCCATGACTGAGATTGCCCAGCTCTTTGAGTCGGCGCTGCAGCAAAATCGTGCGAGCTTGCTGCGAAAGGCCGCCCTCAACACAGTCGCCCGAATGCCGGCGACGATGACGCTGCGAGAGCTCCTCCAGAGCGAGGCCGGCGCGTCGATCCGCGAACTCACGATCCGCGAGCTGGCGGAGGCCCTTGGTTCGGTCGTGTCGAGCAAGCGCCCGCGTCGGGTGGTCGCGCCCGCCGCCGAGTCCGCGGCGGAGCCGGAGGAGAGCCGCGAGGCCCGGATCTTCCGCCAGATCCTCGAGGCCGTCACCGACGGGCCGCTGACGATAGGTCAGCTCGCCAAGCACATCGACGTCGACATCACGGAGCTCCGCGGCTACCTGACGTGGATGAAGAAGAACGGCCGGATCGCCAGCTCTGGTCGCGCTCGAGCGACGCGCTACTTCCCGGTCCCCGTCTAGCGGGCGGCCGTCGTTGGTTCGATGGACGGACAGGGGCGGAGCGTCGGGCCCGATCTCCTCGAGGTCGTCGCCGATCTGAAGCACGACCTCGGCAAGTACTCGTCGTGGATGTCGGCGAACCTCGACGACGCCGAGTGGGAGGGCCCGGTCTCGGACGGTCTGGTCGACGCGCTGCGCCGCGATCTCCTGCGGACGCGGACGGGTCTCGACGGCGGTCCGGAGAGCGCCTGGGCGGTCTGGGAGCGCCTCGCGGCCGACCTCCCGCGGCCCCTGCCGGCGCCCGAGCTCGAGACGGTCGAGGCGGGCGTCGAGGTTCTCCGGCGGGCGGAGGTGCCGCTGCGCCGCGGCGATCGTGACGCGCTCGCTGCGCTACGGGGTGTTGTCCGCGAGGCTCAACAGAGCATCCGCAGCGAGCTCCTGCGCTTGCATCGACGCCTCCTCCGCGCCCAGGATCGTGGCTAGGAGCCCGTGGCGATCACCGACTCGAACCCCGCGCCCGCCGTCGCGCGGTCAGACTGCGCCCGCTGTGAACGCGCGAGCCGCCGGGGAATCGCGCCGCGGGGTCGAACGTAGGGGAGTAGGCAGGGATGTCGTCGATCCTGATCATCGATGACGAGGACAATTACCTCGAGCTTTGCCGGCGTTTCATGCCGGAGCACGACTTCTTGCCGCCGGCGCGGAACTACCGCGAGGCGGCGGCGGTGCTCCGACGGCACGCCCATGAGATCGACCTGATCCTCCTCGACGTCCACTTCAACATCCCCGAGGAGGATCTGCTCCCGGTCGACAAGGAGCCGCTCTTCGCCAAGGGCGATCGCCGGCGCGTCCTCGATCGCCTGCGGCGCAGCCAGGGCCTGCGGATCCTCGATCGGATCCGCGGCGACTACCCGGACCTGCCGCTCCTCGTCATGACCTCGCGCGACGACCTCCCGCTCGAGGTCGACGCCGAGCGCGTGCACGCCGAGGACTACACCTACCTCCTCGACGACGACTACCTCGACGCGCGCTCCCTCAAGCTGCAGATCGACGGGATCCTCGCCCGCCGCGAGCGCCCTGCCGCCGACGAGAGCGAGCCCTTCTACTGGGGGCACACGGGGGCGATGCTCGGCCTGCGCCGGCGCCTGTCGATCCTCGCGCGCGGGCGCCTGCCGATCATCATTCAGGGGGCGACGGGCACAGGCAAGAGCCTCGTCGTCCGCGAGCACGTCCACCCGCACTCGCGGCGCGCCGGCCCCTTCGTCGCGGTCGACCTGTCGACGATCCCGAGCGAGCTGATGGCGGCGCACCTCTTCGGCGTGACCAAGGGCGCCTACACCGGGGCGACCGCCTCGCGGGAGGGCGTCTTGGCCCAGGCCGACGGCGGCACGCTCTTCCTCGACGAGATCGGCAACCTCAGCACCGAGCTCCAGAAGTCGCTGCTGCTGGTGCTCCAGGACGGCAGCTACCGCCCAGTCGGCTCGGTGAAGGAGCGCAGCGTCGACATCAAGCTCGTCGTCGCCACCAACGAGAACCTCGCCGAGCTCGTCCGCGAGGGCCGCTTCCGCGAGGATCTCTACATGCGCCTGAACCCGGCGACGGCGGTCACCCTGCCGAGCCTCGCCGAGCGCCGCGACGACTTCAGCGAGCTGCTCACCTTCTTCATGCGCCGGGTCGCCTCGGAGGCCTACAACCGCGACCTCGTCCTCCAGTACGCCGAGCAGCGCGGGCTCCTCTTGCCGGTGGGCGGCGGGCCGCTGCCGGTGAGCGTCGGCAGCGCAGTGCCGAGCCGCTCGGACAGCACGCGGATCCACTTCCTCTTCCACCCGAGCTCGCTCAAGCTCCTCAAGGCCTTCGACTGGCCGGGCAACTTCCGCCAGTTCGAGATGACCCTGTCGAACCTCGCGACCTTCACGCTGGTCGAGCTGGTCGAGCGCGCGTCGCAGGTCGAGCCCGAGGATCCGGGGCAGGCGAGCCGCCCGGACGTCATCCCGATCCCGGCGAAGACGGTCAACGATCTCCTGCGGCCGATGGCTCGGGCGCACCGCGGCGACGCCGACGCGGGCGACGACGGCCCTGGGCGGGCGCTCCGCGTGCGCGTGAGCCCCGGTGACTCGCTCAACGCGGTCTCCTGCGCGGTCGAGCGCCAGTACCTCGAGGCGCTCTACAGCGAGAGCGGCGGCGACCTCGCGCAGATGGGGCTGTGGCTCCTCGGCAGCGACGACGCGGGGCGCAAGATCCAGCTGCGGATGAACCAGCTCGGGATCAAGCTGCGCAAGCTCAAGCGCAAGCGGGGGAGCTGATGCGGCGGGCGCTGGTGATCGCCGCGCTCCTCGTGCCTCGTGCGGCCGTCGCCGCGCCGCCGGCGAGCACGGGCTTCTCGCTGCCGCGACCGCCGGGCGCGAGCGCGGGCGCAGCGAACGACGGCGCCGACACGGACGGCGAGGACACCGACGGCGGCACGACCGGCGCGGTTGATCCCGAGGAGCTCCAGCGCCAGCGCCAGCTCGAGTTCGACTTCCACCTCTTCCGCGCCCAACGCTTCGAGCGCGAGGGCAAGATCGACGACGGGATCCGCGAGTACACGTCGGCGCTCAAGCTCCAGCCCGGCGATCCGGGGGCGCTCCGCGGCCGCGCCCACCTCCGCTTCAAGAAGACCCGCGACGGCAACTGCCCGCGGCGGGCGATCGAGGATCTCCGCCTCCTCCGCCTCTACGATCCGGCGAACACCTGGATCGAGGAGCGGCCGGCGATCCTCGACTGGATGTCGCAGTGCGGCGATCGCTACCGCCGCGATCGCCTCGACCTCGCCCTCGAGCTCGCCGAGGAGGATCCCGAGTCGAGCAACCGACCGGCGGACATCCGCTACACGGTGGCGTCGCTGCAGACCGAGAACGGCGATCGCCTCGGCCCCGGGCGCGAGGCGCAGGAGCTCCGCGACGCCGCCCTCGTCCAGCTCGAGCGCTACCGCGAGGAGTGCAAGACCACCGGGCGGCGACCGAAGGCGCCGGCGCTCAGCCTGCAGGCGGACCTCTACCGCGGCCGCGGCGACCTCGACGACGCGATCAACGTCTATCAGGAGCTCGTCGCCACCCACCCGGGCCTCCCGGAGGCCGCCGAGGCCGAGAAGATCGTCGCCGAGCTCCAGCTCGAGGTCGAGCTTACCCGCCTCGAGAAGGAGCAGGGCGGGCGGCCGTCGGCGAAGGCCGAGGCGAGCTACCAGATCGCCGCGCGGGCGCTCCGCTCCGGCGAGCTGACGACCGCGGAGGCCGAGCTGCGCAAGGCGATCGAGGACTCGCCGTGGTTCCCCAAGGCCCACTACGCGCTCGGCCTCGTCCATGCCCGAAAGCGCAGGTTCACCGACGCCGTCGAGGAGCTGAAGATGGCGGTGCGGATGGACCGCTACGATCACGAGGCGCACATCGCCCTCGGCCTCCTCTACAAGAAGGAGTTCGCCGGGGCCGAGGACGCCGCGGCGATCGAGCACCTCGAGCGCGCGCTGGTCCTGCGGCCGGATCTCAACAACCTCCACCTCCTCCTCGGCGAGCTCTACGCGCGCAGCGATCGCGATCTGGCGCGCCGCCACTACGAGCTCTTCCTCCAGCGCGCCGCCGACGACGATCCCGATCGCGAGCGCGCCGAGATCGCCCAGCAAAACCTCAGCCACGAGCTCCGCGTCGACGAGCCGCTCTTCGAGATCCAGCCGCCGAGCGACCTCCGGCGCCTCCAGCCCGGCCTCCAGCGCATGATCAACGAGGCCTACCTGCGCTACGAGGACGACGAGGACTGGGCCCAGGCCGAGCGGATCCTCAAGGCGGCGCGCGAGAAGTATCCGGACGAGCCGCAGGTCCTCAACGAGCTGGCGATGGTCGCCTTCGCCGACGGCCGCCCCGGCGACGCCCGCCAGTTCTGGGAGCAGAGCCTGGCGATGGACGCCGAGCAGGTCGACGTCCACGAGCGCCTCGGGATCCTCCTCGCCCGCGAGCTCCCGGAGGAGGCGATCGGCCATCTCGAGCGCGCCGCGGCGCTCGGCTCGGGCAACGCCCGCTTCCGCCTCGCGTCGCTGATGTGGTCGGAGAACCAGCTCCTCAAGGCCTCCGACGAGCTCGACCGCTACATCGGCGAGGCCGGCCCCTACGACCTCTACTGGGATCGCGCGCAGGTCCTCCGCGGGCGCATGGACGACGTCTTCCGCCGGATCTACGTCGTCGGCGGCGGCGCCCTCCTGGTCCTCCTGCTGATCCCGGTGATCCTGATCTACCGGCGCTGGCGCGGCGCCTCGCTCGAGCAGCTCCTCGCGCGCGCGCCGAAGTCGTTCCCCGAGGTCGCCCGGATCCTCTCGCTCATCCGCCACGAGATCCTCAAGCACAACACCGCCTTCCTCACCGACGTAGGCCACGCCCTCGAGTTCGACGAGCCCGACGCCGAGGTCCGGGCGTCGATCGTCGCCCGCCGCCTCTTCGGCGACAGCGGCGGCAAGCGGCGCAAGGCCGCGGATCTGCGCGCGGCGTCGACCCGCGATCAGGGGATTTACGGGCGCTTCCTCGGCTACGTCGAGGAGCTCCAGAAGGTCGCGCGGACCCACGGGGTGACGCTCAACCTCTACCGCAAGGATCCGATCTTCTCGCCGATGATCCGCGCCTTCGAGGATCTCCGCGACCTCGGCGACCTCCAGCGCCGCGGCGGCGACTACGGCAGCCGCAAGCTCGAGCTCGCCCAGCGCCTCACGCGTTCGGGCAACGAGCTCGGCCGCCGGGCCTTCGAGCGCCTGAGCTCGCTCATCCAGTCGCTGTGCGTCGTCGACGTCACGCCGACGATGATCCGCGAGGTCTTCGGCCTCGTCGCCGCCGAGTCGCAGTTCGCAAAGGTGCGGATCGCCGACGTCGAGGTCGCCGGTGAGGGCGCGAAGATCCGGGTCTTCCGCACCGATCTCGAGGACATCCTGACCAACGTCCTCCGCAACTCGCTGCACTCGAGCGTCCTCTACGGGCCGTCGCCGCTGCAGATCGGCGTCGATCTCGAGATCGAGGTCGACGAGATCACGGGGCTGACGACGCTGGCGATCCGGATCAAGGATCGCTCGACCGAGCAGCTCTCGAACGAGATGCTCCGCGGGCGCTACGTCGAGCGGGGGATGGGGATTACGGTCGACCTCCTGTCGCGTTACGATGGGGCGATCGCGGTCGAGCCCGAGCCCGGGTGGCAGAAGGCCGTGGTGTTGCGCTTCTTCACCGTGGAGGACAGCCCGTGAGCGCCAGCGCCCCCGAGATCCACGTCCTGGTCGTCGAGGACGGCAACGAGTACCTGACCAACCTCAGCACCTTCGTCGCCGGCGGGATCCGCTACGACCAGGCGCAGAGCGGCGGGGCCGCGTGCGATATGGCGCTGCGCCTGCGTCCTGACGTCGTCTACCTCGACATGCGCTTCGATCGCACGCCCTTCGAGGAGCTCCTCGGCGACATCGTCGCTGTGACGGCCCGCTTCAACGGCGACGTCGCTCGGGCGCGCGCGTTCCTCCAGGACAACCAGGGGCTCTTCATCCTCCGGGCGCTGCGCGACGCCGGCTACCACGGGCCGGTGATCCTCTCGTACGACTTCGGCGGCGAGGAGCGGCGCTTCCGCGCGCTCTCGGCCCGCGATCCCGCGCTCTCGTACTGCCCCGACTACGCCGACGCGGCGACGATCCGGGCGGCGATCGTGGCCGCGGCGGAGCGCCGCGTCAGCGCGTAGCGGCGCTTCCTAGCTCCTCGGCGCCGGCGCCGGCGCTTTCTCGACAGCGCGGCCGCGATCTGCGACTCGTCGCTCATGGCCAAGATCCCGTCGATCCGCATGATGATGATGCCCCGTGACACCAACGCCCGGGGGACGATCTTCGGCGGGCACATCCTCAGCCTGATCGACCAGGCCGGGGCGATCGCCGTCCACGCGGCCGGGATCGGCAAGGTCGTCACCGTGGCGATCCGCGAGGTGATCTTCAAGCACCCGGTCTACGTCGGCGACATCGTCTCCTGCTACGCCGAGATCGTCGGTCGCGGGCGCACCTCGGTGACCGTCGAGGTCCAGGTCGTCGCCCAGCACCCGCAGAGCCTCGCGGAGGTCGAGGTGACCACGGCCGAGCTTGTCTTCGTCCACGTCGACGACGACATGCGGCCGGTGCCGCTGTCGGCGGAGCCGCCGGCGGTCGCGCCTTGACGGCCCTCGCTCGGGGTTCTAGCGTGGGCAGGCGACACCACGGACCCCCTCGGGTCCGGCGAGACAGCAAAGGAGAACGACACATGCGTACACACGGAATTCGACTCCTCGGCGGGCTCCTCGCGGCCTCCCTTCTCGCCCTCCCGGGCTGCGCGGAGCAGCCGGGCAAGAAGAAGGAAGAGAAGAGCGAGCCGGTCGACGGCAAGAAGGCCGACGTCAACAAGACCAACGAGTCCAAGGACGACGAGAAGGCCGAAGACAAGAAGGAGTAGGGCCGCGGCCCGCTCGCTCGGCGGACACGGCTGTCCGCCACCTGCGCCCGGAGCCGCGGCTCCGGGCGTCGCTCATGGACGATGCGACTCCCCCTCCGACACCCCCCGCCGGGGCGCGACGCGCCGGAGCTGCGCTGCGCCCATCTCGAGGCGCTCGCCGACGCGGCCCTCGGCCTCGCCCTGCGCCCGGCGGCCGCTGTGTTCACGGCTCAGCGCTCGCGCGGGCGCTTCGGCAACGCTCTCCAATGGCACCTCGGGCTCGAGCCCCACGACGGCCTCGCCCAGCTCGACTGGGAGGATCGCATCGAGCTCAAGATCATCACGGTGTGGCGGCGCGGCGGGCGGATCGTCTGCGACAAGCTCAAGGTCTGCGACCTCGCCCTCGATCCGTGGCACAAGCTGAGCAACGTCCTCTGGGTCTTCGTCGATCGCCTGACGCGGGTCGTCGTCGGCCACCGCTTCTGGCGCCTGGCCGGGCCGGCGCGTGCGGCCCTCGAGGCGTCGTGGCGGATGGATCCTCACTTCGACAGCCCGCCGCTCTTTGTCGAGGCGCGCGAGCAGGACGACCGCCAGGCCCCGGCCTACTACGTCTCCTCGCAGTGGCTGCGGGACGCCGGGATCGTCCCGGACGACCTCCACGGGGTCTTCCCCTTCGACGCGGCCTGGTGGCGTGACGCGCGGGCGAGCTTTCGCCGCGCCGAGCCGCTCTTTACGCTCTGGCGCGGTGAGGCCGAGGGGCAGCTCCGCTGCCCGCGCTGCGGCGGCCGAGTCCGCGCCGAACTCGCCCGTGTGCGTGAGGAGGGCGGCTCGCCTGCGGTCCACGAACTGTCCGGGGGAGGGGAGTGCGCGCTGCGACCGCACTATGTCATCGACGCCACACGTCTCCCCCTCGGCCCGCATAACCCAGGGCGGCTCGAGCTCGAGGAGGCCGTCGAGGGGCGCCTCTCGGAGGAGCGGGTCTGGCGGCTGACGGATCGCGTGATCGAGCCTGAGGATCACCTGCACTGGTGATGGCTGGTGCGTGCGAGCGAGCAGCTCGCGGCCGTGATGGAAGACTGTCCCGCGGGTGAGGAGCCTGCTAGTGGTCACTTCCGGCGCGCGAAGAGCCGAGCTTGAGCAGGCCGGACATCGCTGTCAGCGGTGGCGTCGCGCTGTCTCCGGAGATGACGGCAGCGCGTGGGCGCAAGCTGAGGGCATGACGTCAGGATCACGCGGTTTTTTCGCGCATGCGGGTCGCTGAGGCAAATCGCCACGCTTCGAAGCGCCAGGCCGGATCGAGCTGTCAGCTGGGGGCAGGGCGCGATCCATTAAAAACGAGAACCCAGGACAACTGACCAAGTCGTCCTGGGTCCCCCCCCAGTTCTAAGTTGTTTCAGCACCGACCATGCGAAGGCGCTATGTGCGCGAAATAAGCGAGTAAGCGAATCGGTTAGGCGAAAGGAGCAAGCAAGCCAATAAGAGGGAACTAAGCCAAGAAGAAGGAGAACCTCGAAGCCATCAAGGAGGAAACGAACCGAAGCGAGGAGCGGGGGCGCTCAAGCCGTCAGGCGAGCGCGATGCGTCTCAAGGGCAAGCAAAGAGAAAGAGCGATGCGAGTCCAGGAAGAGGCAGGCCAGGCTAGGTCAGGGATAGATTCTTCAAGTAGGGCCCGCCAGCGGCGGACGTCCCCCTAGGTTGCAGATCGAGTGCCAGATTGGCAAGGCTTTGAAATCATTGATGCCAAGATGACGGGCACGGGCGGGATGTCGCACCTTGTGCCCTAGGTATGACTCCGATGTCATGCCGTACCCGGGTCGGCGGACCCCACCATGACACGGATGTCATAGCCCTCCATCGAGAGCCGCGCGTTCACGTCCATGTGGAGATCTCAAGCCTCGCTGGCGGTCGAAGCGGCCGCGCTGTGGTGGTACAAGCCGCAGCTAGAAGAGGACTCCAATGACGATCGCCCTGACACGCACGTCCCCCCAGGCGCGCTTTCGCGCCACGGTCATCGGCGGCACCGGCTACGGCGGCGCCGAGCTCATCCGCCTCCTGATCACCCACCCCGAGGTCGAGCTCGCGCGGGTCACGAGCATTGACCACGTCGGCGAGGCCCTCGAGGCCGTCCACCTCACGCTGCCGACGACGGGCCTCGTCTATGAGCAGATGTCGGCGCAGGACGCGGCCAAGGACGTCGACGTCGTCTTCCTCGCGCTCCCGCACAAGGTCAGCGCGACCATGGCCGAGGAGATCGCCGAGGTCGACGCGCGGATCATCGACCTCTCGGGCGACTACCGCCTGCGCGACGCGGCCACCTACGCGCGCTTCTACGGCGGCGCGCACCCCCACCCGGAGAAGCTCGGGAGCTTCGTCTACGGCCTCCCGGAGCTCAACCGCGAGGCGATCCGCAAGGCCCGCAGGGTCGCCTCGCCGGGCTGCTTTGCGACGACGATCGCCCTCGGGCTCCTGCCGCTCGCCAAGGGCGGGCTCCTGCGCGGGCCGATCCACACCGTCGCGGCGACCGGCTCGTCGGGCTCCGGCGCCTATGCAAGGGAGGGGACCCACCACCCGGTCCGCGCCGGCAACCTCAAGATCTACAAGCCGCTCGAGCACCAGCACACGCCGGAGATCGAGCAGACCCTCGCGGACGCCTGCGCCCTCGGCGGGCACGCGGCGGAGTTCTCGCTCTCCTTCGTCCCCGTGTCGGCGCCGCTGGTCCGCGGGATCCTCGCCAACTCCTTCGTCCAGGTGCCCGCCGAGGTCGATGAGGATCGGGTGAGCGACCTCTTCGCCGAGTGCTACAGCGACTCGCCGGTCGTCCGCGTCCGTCGCGGCGGCGCCCAGGCGGAGGTCGTCGCCGTGAAGGGGACGATCTGGGCCGACGTCTCGTGGACCCTCGGCGAGGTCGACGCGACGACCGGGCTGCGTCAGCTCCTCGTCACCTCGGCGCTCGACAACCTGGTCAAGGGCGGCGCGGGGCAGGCGGTGCAGTCGATGAACCTGATGCTCGGCCTCCCCGAGCAGTCCGGCGTCGATCTCCCCGGGGTCTGGCCATGAGCGCCGAGCGCCCCGTCGCCGTTCTCAAGGTCGGCGGCGACGTCGTCTCGCATCCGGAGGCGCTCGGCGAGCTCCTCCGCGACGTCGCGGCGCTCGTCGGCAAGGGCTGGCGCTTCGCGATCTGCCACGGCGGCGGACCGCAGGCGAGCGAGCTCTCGCGCCGCCTCGGCATCGCGACGAACAAGGTCGGCGGCCGCCGGGTCACGGACGCGGCGACGCTGAAGGTGATGAAGCAGGTGCTCGCGGGCGAGGTGAACGTCGACCTCGTGGCCACGGCCCTCGCCGCGGGGCTCGACGCGATCGGCCTCTCGGGCGTCAGCGCGGGCCTCGTCGACGCCCGTCGACGCCCGCCGATCGTCGTCAGCGGCGGCGGCGACGAGCCCGTCGACTTCGGCTATGTCGGTGATGTCGTGGGGATTCGCACGGAGCTCCTCGAGCACCTGTGGGCCGGCGGCTACACCCCCGTGATCAACACCCTGGGCGTCGATACGGAGGCCGAGGGCGCCGCTGCGCCGATCTTCAACATCAACGCGGACACCGTCGCCGCGAGGATCGCGGGGGCGCTGCGGGCCGATCATCTCTTCGCCCTGACCAACGTCCCCGGGGTGCTCCGCGACAAGGACGACCCGTCGACGAGGATCCCGCGGCTGAGCGCCAGGGAGGCGCGCCAGGCGATCGCCGACGGGGTGATCGTCGGCGGCATGATCCCGAAGATCGAGGAGGCGCTCGACAACCTCGAGCACGGCGTCGGCGCGGTGCACATCACCGGCGCGCGCGGGCTGCTCGCGGAGGTCGAGGCGCCTGGCAGCCACGGGACGGCGCTTTCGCGATGACCAAGCGCGAGGAGCCTCCGGGGGCGCCCAAGCGACGCGACCCGCGAGGTCGCGCGGCGCCGACAAGGGAGCGCGCGCTCGCTTGCGCGGGGGTGCGTGCGATGCGAAAACCGGCAGGTCGACATGGATGACGCGGACGCCTTCCAGGGACTCGTGGTGCTCCTGTGCCTGGGCGGCAGCATGTTCTTCTCGGGCTCGGAGACGGCGATCACCAGCGTCGACAACCGCCGGGCCCAGCGAATCGTCGACGCGGGCGCCCGCGGCAGCAAGGTGATGGAGTTCTGGGTGCAGCAGCCCGTGCGGGTGCTGTCGACGATCCTGGTCGGGAACAACGTCACCAACACGCTGATGGGATCGCTCGTCACCGCGATCGCCATTCGTCACCTGCACGGCGGCGCCTACGGGGACTACGCGGTCGCGACCGCGGTGTTCATCACCACCGTGCTCCTGCTGATCTTCGGCGAGATCACCCCGAAGGCGATCGGGCGCGCGTACTCCGAGAAGATCGCGATCCCAGCGCTCGGGGCCCTGCGGGTGATGGCGCGGCTGATGGCGCCGGCGCTGTGGCTGCTGACGCGGATCACCAACCTGTTCCTGCGCCGCTTCGTCGGCGATGAGGTCAACCTGCTCAGCCGGGTCACGTCCGACGAGATCGGCTACTTGGTCAAGGTCGGTCGCCGCGAGGGCTCGATCAACGCCGACCAGGCGGCGCTCTTGCAGGGCATCGTCCGCTTCGAGGACAAGATCGCCCGCGACATCATGGTCCCCGAGGACAAGGTGACGGCCGTCGATCTCGCCTGGGACGTCAAGCAGATCCGCGAGGTCGCAACCCGCTCGGGCCACAGCCGGCTGCCGGTCTACCAGGGCTCGGTCGACAACATCCGCGGCATCCTGCACATCAAGCAGCTCGTCGGCCTCGACGACCGCGGCTCGGTCGCCAGCATCCTGCGGCCGCCGGTGTTCGTCAGCGAGTCGCTGCGGCTGCACGACGTGCTGCGCCGCTTCAAGGAGCAGCGCGTCCACCTCGGCATCGTCGTCGATGACGCCGGGGACACGGTCGGCGTCGTCACGCTCGAGGACGTGCTCGAGCAGATCGTCGGTCAGATCTTCGACGAGACCGACCGGGCGCCGGCGAGCCATCAGGAGCACGCGGGCATCTACTTCTTCGACGGGCAGGACAGCCTCACGACCGTCGAGGAGCGCCTGCGCGTCGAGCCGCTCGAGGCGATCGAGGGCGTCGACAGCGTCGGCGATCTGCTCACGCGCCTCGCCGGTCAGATCCCGATCGCCGGCTCGGTGTTCGTGTGGGAGGCGCTGCGCTTCAAGGTGCTGGCCGCCGACGCCCGCCACGTGATCCGCGTCAGCGTCGAGCGGGTCGAGCCGGACTTCTCCGAGGCGTCCTCCGGGACCTTCTCGCGCGACTGAGCCGCCGCGCGGGTCGAGGTGGGGCGGCTACGCGGGCGGGCGCGGGCGCGGGCCGAGCTGCCGCGCGAGCGCCCAGGTCGGGAACACCTGCCGGTAGAGGTCGTACTCGAGCACCGCGGTGTTGAAGAAGCAGCCTGACGCGCGCTCGCGCGGCCAGCTGCCGTCCTCCTGCTGGCGCGCGCGCAGGTAGTCGATCCCGCGTTCAATGGCCCTTCGGACAGGTTCGGCGCGGCGGTCGAGCTCCTGCAGCGCGAGCACGGCCCAGGCGGTCTGGACGACGAGGCTCGGCTCGTCGGCGGGGAGCGGGCGATCGCTGCCGTCGAGCATGCCGGTGTAGCTCTCGCCCCAGCCGCCGTCGGGGCGCTGGCGCGAGAGGAGGTAGCGGCGGGCGCCGGTGAGCGCGGGGTGACTGGGCGCGAGGCCGACGGCCCGCAGCGCCGAGACCACGAAGAACGTCCCGTAGGTGTAATTGATGCCCCAAAAGCCAGCCCAGCCGCCGTCGCGATCTTGGCTCGCGAGCAGGCGCTCGACGCCGTCGCGGATCGCTCGATCGACGCGCTTGTGCAGCCGCGCCGGCATCGCGGCGCCGAGGTGAGCGCGGGCCGTGGCGAGCCCGCGCACGCAGCTCGCCGTGCACTCGGTGTAGCTGTACTCGAGCATGCAGTTGCCGTAGATCTCGGCCGGGTTGAAGCCCTTGAGCACCATGCTCCCGCGCCGCGGCTCGTAGGAGCCAAAGCCCCCGTCGGGGTTCTGACGGTGGAGGATGAAGCGGACCGCGTCGAGGAGGCGCGCCGGCGGGAGCCCGCCAAAGCCCTCCTCGTGGGCGCGGAGCAGCGCCTCGATCGCCTCGGCGGTGCAGTCGCTGACGGGCCAGGGGTGGTGCTCGTCGGCGAAGCCCCAGCCGCCGCGGGCCGGCGACCGATAGTGCTCCGCGCCGTCGGCGAGGGCGCGCAGCAGCTGGGCGCGCGGCAGCCAGTCGCACAGACCCACGAGCAGGCGGCGCGCGGCGGGGGTCTTGGGGCCCTCGCACAGCGCCTGGACGAGGAACGCCGAGTCCCAGATGTCGCTGCGCGCCCCGACGATCCGCAGGCCGCGGACGTCGTCCTCCCAGAACCAGTACTCGATGCCGTCGAGGCCCTGGCCGAGCTCGGGGTGGCCGCGGTCGGCGGCGAACAGCGCCAGGCAGAAGAGCATGCCGTTGACGGGGCTCAGGCACACGTAGCCGGTGCTGCG
>JAGQIT010000858.1 GCA_020431135.1 Myxococcales bacterium
GCGGCCGGCGAGGCAGTGCGAGTCGCGGCGCGCTCGGCCCAGCGCAGCTCGGCGAGCACCGCCAGCGGCTGGTTGACGGCGGCGAGGCGGAGGACGCTCTCGCGGGGCGGCTGCGGCTCGAAGCGGCGACGGGCGCCGTCAGGGGACACCGCGTCGTCGCCCTCGCCGCGGAAGTTCAGCGGGCAGCAGTCGAGGCGCAGGCCGCCGTCCTCCTCGTCGACCGCGACCGGGAGCCCGTGCGAGCGGCAGATCAGCGGCCGCGCCGAGTACACCGCGCAGCGCCCGTCGACGAGGAGCGCGCAGCGATCGCGGTGCCCTGGATCGCCGGCCTGTGCCCGGACCCGGGCACGCAGCGCCGGATCGCGGCGGCCGAGCGCGGTCAGGGCCTCGCGCATCGGCGCCGCCTCGACCTCGAAGACCGAGAAGCGCTGGTGACAGCAGCGATCGCAGCCCTCGCGGCAGGCGTAGGCCTCCGGCGTCCGCGCGACGGCGGCGTCGAAGTGGGCGTCGACGCGGGCGCGGAGCTGGACGAGGGCGGCGCGGAGCTCAGGAGCGGCGGTCATGGTCTGCCTTATCGATCCTCGTCGCGGGGCTCCGCAACCAGGACGGGCGCTCTTCGATCGAGCGCGCCGCAGGATCCCCGCCGCGCCGCGACGCGTCGCTTGCCTCGTCAGCCGACGACTCGGCGCGAGGGCGCGGGTCGACGACTCGGACCCTAGCGCTGCCCGCGGGCCTCGGTCGGCGCGCCCTGGAGCTGGCCGATGATCGTCCGCTGGGCCCGGAGGGCGGCCTCCTCGTCGTCGAAGGTGCAGCCGGCGACGAAGGGGTGGCCGCCGCCGCCGAAGGGCTCGAGGAGCGCCGCGAGGTTGTGCTCGCGCTCGGGCTTGGGCAGCCACGGGTTGTAGCCGGCGGTCAGCTTGAGGCGATCGCCGGGCGCCCGGATGAGGCCGACGACGTAGCGGACCTCCGGGTGGTGGTAGTAGGGGATGAACTTGTTGTAGGAGCGCCCCGGCTCGTCGAGGAGCGCGAAGGAGAGGATCCCCTCGGCGATCGCCAGGCGCTCCTTGATCAGGGCGATGTCGCGGGCGTGCTGCTCGAGGCGCGGGCGGAGGGCGGCCTCGATGTAGCCGGCGCGGGCGTGCTTGGCCATCGGCGCCTCGAGGAGATCGCGGATGAAGCGCTCGACGAGCCGCGGATCGGAGTTGCTCTCGACGAAGGTCATCAGGCGCAGCGCCGGCTCGTCGAGGCGGACGGGCATCTCGGGGTCGGGGAACGCCGCCGAGTCGATGAGCTCGGCCCAGCGGATCAGCTCGGCGTGGTCGCGGAGATCGACGGCGAACTCGGCGCGGACGACCCGGGCGATGTAGCCGGCGCACGAGCGGGCGCTGGCGTCGTGGAACTTGCGGCCGCTGCGATCGGCCTCGAAGTGCTCGCGATCGCCGGCGAGCTGGAACGCCGAGCGGTGGTGGTCGAAGAACCACGTCATCCGCGCGTCCTGGCTGTAGCGGAAGTCGAGGCCGACGACCTCGTCGGCGTCGAAGTCGGCGTTGACGTAGGGGTCGCCGGGGCAGTGATCCTTGGGGATGTAGCGGAACCCCTCGGCGCCCGCCTGGCGGCGGAGGAAGGCCGTGAAGAGGGCCGCAGAGGCGGCTCCGTCGAAGCACATGCCGTGGTGGAGGACGTTCACCGACATCGGTCGCGGGCCCGGCGTCGCCGGGCGACGCTGACTGATACCTCAGTCTCGACGGATGCGCACAGGATGTCGAGCGCCGACGGTGAAGACGCCGTCGACGATCGCCTCGGCCTCGCCGTCGGTCCGCAAAGGCGCCGCGTTCGGCGGGCTGATGAGAACGAGGAGGGCCGCTTCGCGGGCATCCTCGAGGGTGCGGCCGTCGGCGAGGGGGCGGCGTCCCGCGACCGCAGGGGGCCGCAGAGCCAGCGCTCGCCCCCCGCGATGGAGGACGCCGAGGGTGCGGCCGTCGCTGACGAGGAGATCGACCTCCGCCTCCTCGAGCGAGGCGTCGACCGCGGAGAGGGCCTCACGGAAGAGCTCCGGCGCCGCGTAGGTCTTGCCGAGCGACGTCGCCGCGTGGAGCCTGGCGATCGCCGCCATGCCGATGAGCTCGCGATCGGAGCCGTCGACGAGGGAGCGCTGGATGAACGGGGGCAGGGCGCCGCGGAGGCGATCGCGGAGCGCTCGGTGGCCGTCCTCGTCGAGGCGCTCCATCCCGGTGTTGCCGGCGAGGGCGATCCACCGCTGGAAGCGGGTGACGCCGAAGCGCGGCGGCCGGGCCTTGTCCTGCGCGGCCGCGAAGCCGGCGAGGATGCACTGGCTCGGCGCGCGCAGGAAGTCGTCGGTGAAGCGGGTCGCCGGGTCGCGGACCACGGGCCGGCTCTGGACCAGCGTCTCCGTGCCGAGCACGCCGCCGACGGCCCACGAGCGGGTCGTCGCCGAGCGGTCGTCCGTAGAGGCCGGCGCGTAGCCGCCGAGGTGCGCCGTGAAGGCCTCCTCGAGCCAATCGCCAGCGACCTGGGGGCCGTCCTTGTGGGTGTGGGTCAGGGCTGCCAGCGAGAGGTAATTCACGTATTTGATCATACCAACCGGACCCCTCCCGACCATCACCTCAAGGGCCTGCGACGATCTTTCCATATGCGCTCTAACGCCCTGGATAACGCCGGTATTCGCGGTTTTGCCCCGCGCGCTTCGGAGCCCTCCGGGGGCCCCCGCGGAGGGCTCCTTGGCGGCCCGACGCCGACGCCGCTGGGGGTCCGGGGAGGGTCGCTGCGCACATCGCCGCAGATCGACGCAAACGCTGTTGCACCAGGTCGTCCGCGGCGGTTTTTCGAGGGGGTCTGCGATCGTGCAGGCGCGACCCCAGCGGTGCGCAGAAGCCTCCTAGGGGTTGCCCGCCTGGGGGTGTTGGCGACACACTTCCGCTGCATGCGTGTGCCGACCGGACGTCTTTGGGTCGTCGAAGACCCTGAGCCGCAGACGCCGCTCGAGGGCGTCGACGCCGGCCCGCCGTCACCCGGTCGCTACATCCGTGACCAGCGCCTGCGCCGAGGCATGACCCTCGAGGAGGTCGCGGCGAAGACGAAGATCCCGCGCGCGAGCCTCGAGGCCCTCGAGGAGGAGCGCTGGTCGGCGCTGCCGGGGCCTGTCTTCGTCAAGGGCTTCCTCCGCTGCTGTGCGCGGGCGCTCGAGATCGACGATCAGGTCGTGCTCGATCTCCTCTACGAGCAGGAGCGGGCCAAGATGCGCGCGGAGCACGAGCCGGAGCCGGAGCCCGAGCC
>JAGQIT010000859.1 GCA_020431135.1 Myxococcales bacterium
AGAGCCCGAGCCCGAGCCCGAGGCGTCCGCGCGGGCTACCCCGCCGCCGCTGGCTTCGTCGCCCCGGCACCGAGGGTCGCGCCTCCCTCCGCGGACTCACCGTACATGCAGTCGTGATCGTGGAAGCTCGCGTCGGCCTCGGCGACCTCGCCGACCTGGCGCGGGTCCTTCGGGCGCTCGTGGCTGTTGATGAACGCGGCGACGTCCCACGCCTCCTTGTCGGTCAAGGTTCCGCCTTGCCCAAGGGGCATGTTGCCCTGAATGAAGCCGGCGGCGGTGTTGATCCGGTGCATGCCGGCGCCCCAATTGTAGGCCTCCGGGCCCCACAGCGGCGGGAAGTGGAGCGCCTCGCCCTCGGCCCTCATGCCTTGGCCGTCGTCGCCGTGGCAGATCGCGCACTTGCTGGCGTAGACCTCGGCGCCGGCCTCGAGCGACGGGCCGCCCTCCGGCTTCGCCGGCGTCGCGTAGCCGCGCCCCGGGAGCTCGTGGCTGGCGGGCGCCTCGGTGGCGAGCCAGCGCATGTAGGCCTGGATGTCGGCGAGGAGCGGGTCGCCGGCCTCCGGCGCCTTGCCGGCCTTCGACGCCTGCGCGTTCATCGAGTACTCGAAGCAGCCGCGGATCCGATCCTCCATCGTGTCGATGCGATCGGTCTTCTTGCGGTAGTCCGGGTACATGCCCCAGGCCGCCCAGTAGGGCGCCGCGCCCGGGCGCTGGCCGGCGTAGAGGTGGCAGTTGCTGCAGTTGTGCGCACTGCCGGCGTAGTCCGCCGCGTAGGTCTGGGTGTCGGTGATGATCCTCTGGCCGCGGCGCACCGCGTCGCCGTAGGGGCCCTCGGGGATCGTGTCGAGGCTCGGCGGGGCGAACTCCTCGCTCTTCTTCTCTGTGTCGGCGTCGGCCGCCTTCTCGGGCGCCGGGCAGTCCGCCGCGGGCGGCGGCGGCTGCTTGCCGCCACATGCCCCGAGGGTCAGGGCGAGGCCGAGGTTGGCGAGGACGATCGGCAGGACGTGCAGGATGTGCTTCGCTCGCGGGCGTGGGCGGTTCATCGCGCACCTCCGTTGTCGCTCTCGGGTTGGGCCGCGGGCTCAGCCGCGGCGGGCGGGGCTCCGCCAGCGGGCTGGGCCCCGGGCGGGTTCGGGTCGGCGCTCGCGTAGTAGGCGGTGAGCGCCGCGATCTCGTCCTTGGTCAGGCGGTCGGCGATCGCCTTCATCATCCCGTTGGGGTCGCCCTTGCGCTGTCCCTTGCGCCAGCCGGTGAGCTGCGCCTCGAGGTAGAAGGCGTGCTGTCCGGCGAGCGCCGGGAAGCTCTCGCCGACGCCGCGTCCGCCCGGGCCGTGGCAGCGCTCGCAAGCCGGGATGTCGCGCTGCCAGTCGCCGCGGGTCGCCAGGCGATCGGCGACCTGGGCCTGCTCCGGCGGGAGCGCGGCCTCGCTCGCGCGGCCCTTGGGGAGGGTCGCGTAGTACTCGGCGACCGCGTCGATCTGCGCGTCCGTGATCACCTTGGCGATCGGGTCCATCGACTCGTGGCTCCGCTCGCCCTCCTTGAACTTGCGGATCTGCGCGGCGCTGTAGCCGGCGTCGAGGCCGGCGAGGGCGGGGGCGTGCGACTGCACCGTGCCCCAGCCGTTGAGCGCGTGGCAGGACGAGCACGCGGCGATCCCTTCGCCGCCCTGGAACGCCAGGCGCGCGCCCTCGGACGGCGCGTCGTCGGCGATCGCGACGGACGCACCGACCAGCGCCGCGAGTGAGAAGACTGTGGAGAAGAGAAGTTTCATCGGCGAGCTCCGGCTGCGACAGTACGTCAGCAAGGCCCGTGCCAGCGCTGAAGTCGCGGCGAACACGGTCTTGCGAGGCTACACGCGGACGACTGATGCGATCGATGCAACGCCGCGCAACAGCCCGACGCCCCCCACGCAGACGTCCGCACGATGCCCGGACGCCCGTCTGCAGCCGAGCGCCGTGCCGCGACGCCAGCGTACGCGCGCGCCATCCCTCGGGCACCGACGCGCGCACCTGCGTCCGCGCGCCAGCGCCTCCGCGAGCCGCGGCGACCTCGAGTCGCCGACACCACCGCGGTTCGTCGCGCTCCCGTGCGGGCGCTCCCCCACGCGAGCGGGTGCGCGACGCGAGGACCATCACCCCACACAGACGAACGACCGCCACGGTCGACGCCGCCGCCTCGCTGGTCATATGTCTCAATGACCAGCCTCGAACGGAGGCCTAGAACTTCGCGATCATCCACAGGAAGAAGTAGTGCTGGGGCTCGGGCCCGGCGATGCGCTGCGCGGCCTCAAGGGGGACGAAGACGCCGTAGCCCGGCTGGATGAAGAGCCCCTCGCGCGGGCGGATCGTCGCCGTGAGGTCGACCTCGTGGCCGAGGTCGCGGCTCGTGTTCGTCGGGTCCCAGCCGGCGCCGATGAGGTCGTCGTTCGCCGCCCGCCAGCGCCCCGTCGGCGCGTCGAGCTGGAAGAAGTGGTAGCCGAGGTCGAGCTGGACGGCCTCGTGCGGCCGCAGGTGCGCGCCGACCTCGAGGTTTCGCAGGTTCGAGTGGCCGAGGTTGTTGAGGATCCCGTAGCGGGCGTGGCGGAGGCCGAAGAAGCGGAAAAACTCGCGGCTCTCGGCGTTGCCGCAGCCGTCCTCCGGGGCGCCCGTGCAGGCCTCGCCGCTGGCGTAGTTGTAGCGCAGGCTGAGCGCCGGCCGCAGGCGATGGGGGAAGGTGTAGATCGCCGTAGCGAAGGCGGCCCAGGCCCGGTGCGGCAGCCCGAGGTTGCGCCCGCCCTGACCGTAGGCCTCGACGTCGTAGGTGAGCCCGGGCAGCGGCGCGCCGTAGAGGCGCACGCCCGCGTTGACGATGTCGCGCTCGGCCGTCGGCGTCGCCGGGCTCGGCCGCTCGCTGATCCCGAGAATCAGCCCCTCCGCCTTGAGCTTCGCCCCGAAGTCCGCCTTGCCCTGGGCGTAGTAGCTGAAGGTGCCGCGGCTGCGCACGGCCTCGGCGAGGTGCGGCTCGCCGCTCGGGTCTTCGACGGTGAAGGCGCGCGGCGGATCGAGGACGATGAAGCCCGCGTCGACGCCGAAGCGGCCGACGTCCGCCGCCCCCCGGATGGCGTCGAAGCTGCGCCCGAGCGGGTGCCAGTTGGCGTCGACGAAGAGGCGGCGGCTGCCGACCTCGATCTCCTGGCGGCCGACCCGGACGTAGCCGCGACGATCGCCGCGCGCCCCGGCGATCTCGAGGTAGCCCTGGTGGAGGTCGACGTTGGCCTGGTTGGCGATCGTCGCCGGCTCGACGCCCCACTGGCGGGCGTCCTGGAGCTCGACGTAGGCGCGCACCGGGCCGGACTCGGCGAGGAGGCCGAGGCGGACGCGCTGGAGAACGGCGCTCCTGCGATCCCCCGGCGCCGGGTCGAAGTCGGCGTTGAGGCGGCTCTCGCCGCGGACCCAGTACTGCGCCCGCGGGGTCAGGGTGAGGCTCGGACGCGGACCCACGAGCGGGCGCGGCGTCGCGTGAAGGTGCCCCGGATCGCGGCGCTGCGTCGGGTCCTCGGCCGCGGGCGTCGCAAGCTCGGGGCGGGACGCGGAGGTCGTCGTGTTCTCCGTGTTCTCCGTGGTCTCCGTGTTCTCCGTGTTCTCCGTGTTCTCCGCGTCGTCGAGCCCCACGAGGTCGTCGAGCGACACGCGCGCCATCGCGTCATCCTGCGTGACCGTGACGAGGTCGTCGTCGCGGGCGGGCTCGCGCTGCGTGTCGTCGCCTCCCGCGTCGAGCTCGATTGTCACCTCGACGTCGACAGCGGCGGGCTCCGCTGCCGCCGCGACCGCAGGCGCCCCGACTCCGCCGAGCGCGAGGCCGAGAACTAGCCCGAGATGACGGGCAAAGCGAGGTAGGCGCCCCGACGGCACGGGCCCAGCCCCCTCGCGGCGAGCTCGACACGACCTGACCAAAGAGACACGGCTCTCAGCGGCGGCGGCCCGCGCCACATCGACGCCGCGCCGGCGCGCGTCGGGGCGCGCGAGCGTGCAGGTCTTGGTGACGGTGGTTCGCGTCATCGCTGGCTCCGGCTGCCCCCTGGATGAGCAAGGCCCGTGCCAGCGATCGGAGCGGCGAGAACGCCGCGCTGCGGGGCCTCCGCAGGGGAGCGATGCGATTGATGCGACGCCCGGCAACGCAGGCCAGCGCGCGACCGCGCTCGCCGTGGAGGCGCCGACCGGCGCTGCGCGGCGCCTCGGCGGAGCTGTCTAGAAAGACATTGTTGCCTGCGAACGGTACGCCGCTCCGGAGCGCACCTGCCTAGGAGGACATGGTGATGATCGCGGACAGCCGGCCGCCGTCGCCACACCTGCGGACAGCGCTCGGCACCTCGCCAGTTCTATCGCGGACATGTCTCCTGCGAGCGCGCCCACCCACCACATCGGGACGCCGCCGAGCGCGGCGATCCGCAGCGAACATGCTCCAAAGAACAGGACCGCTACGAACGCGCGCCGAGCCAGCGCTCCGCGACCCGGCGCTCGCGGGCGTACTCTGAGCCCGCCGCGGAGAACCCCGCGATCGCCGACCCCGCCAACGCGACCGCCCGCGGCCGCTCCTCGCCGAGCTCCCAGAGGACGCGCGCCAGGAGGAAGCGGAGGCCGGCGAGCTCCCCGTCGCCCTCCGCGTCGGTGTCGCCCTCCGAGCCGGGGCCGCGATCTTCGGCGA
>JAGQIT010000860.1 GCA_020431135.1 Myxococcales bacterium
GGGCCGGCGGCGCCGGGGGTGCCGGAGGCGCGCGGGCCCGCTCCGGATCGCGGCCGCGGCCGGCGCGAGGGGCCCTGGTCGGCGATCTCGCGGCGATCGTCCGACCCCGGGAACATTCGCCGCGGCGCGCGGTCTGTAGAGTGGCGTGATATAGCGAGGTGGCTGTGAGCGACGCGACGAGCGAGCACGAGGAAATGGACGAGATGGCGGCGGCCCCCCGGCCCCGGCGGCGGCGCTCGCCGGTCGTCGACGCGGTGGTCTCGGCCCTCGGGATCTACCTCCTGGTGACCATGTGGGGCGACTTCCGCTACTGGCTGCGGAGCGCCGAGCCGACGGATCTCAAGACCGCCGCGGCGCTGATGGAGGAGGGCATCCCGGACGACCTCGACGAGTCGTACGTGGTCCTCCGCGGGACCCCCGACATCCAGCACGCGGCGCGCCTCAAGGCCGACGAGCGGGTGACCTCCTACCTGCGGATCGTCGAGGGCGGCGGCTCGCTCTTCGCCGCCGTCGACCGCACGGAGAACAGCGAGCCCAACCAGTTCGAGGGCGTCTACGAGGGTCGGATGCGCCGCCTCGGCAAGCTCCGGATGTACCCGTGGATCGAGTCGTTCTTCAACGCCGAGGCGATCGTCCAGGGGCACGAGGCGGACAGCGCGACGCTGATGACGGCGCTCGCCGAGCGCTCGGGCGCCGGCCTGTCGCTCACCGACGCCGACGGCAAGACCTTCCGCGTCGCCGACGACGAGCGCCTGAGCGTCGCGGTCGAGCTCCCCGACGTCCAGCTCCAGCTCGGCCGCAGCTCCTTCAAGTCGAAGCGCGCGGCCGAGGCCGCGGTCGCCGATCTCGGCGTCCCCTACTTCGCGCCCGAGGAGCAGAAGAACAGCTCGTTCTACAAGTTCTACGCCCGCGTCCCGGCCTCCGAGCGCGGGTCGATCGAGGGTCGCCTGGTCGAGGGCCTCGAGCTCCCGGAGCGCCCCGACGCGAGCTACGGCGCGGCCGTGCTCCCGACGTCGGCGACCTACTTCTTGCCCGCCGGCTCCCTCGCGCGCGACGGCGACGAGCTCGTCCTCACCTACGGCGACAGCACGACGAGCAGGGGCTACGAGGTCAAGGACGGCGCCCTGGTCGAGCGCGCGCTCGAGAACGGCAAGCTCCGCCTCCCCGCCGCGGCGATCCGCAGCGTCCGCTTCGAGCGCGACGTCCACGTCGACCCGAACGGCTACCTGATCACCGTCGGCGAGACCCCGTCGTCGCAGTGGATGGCGCCGCTGATGTGGGGCACGGTCCTGATGGTCGTCGGCTGGAACCTCCTCAGCCTCGTCTGGTGGTGGCGCCGCCGGCAGGGGTAGGGCACTATGGGCCTCGGTGAGGCCCATGGTGGCAGCGAAGACCGAGAAGACCGCACAGACCCCGGCGAACGAGCCCCTCGGGCTCGTTCTCTACGACACCCTCAGCGCGACCAAGAAGCCGCTCGACCTCCTCGAGCCCGGCCGCTGCGGGGTCTACGTCTGCGGGCCGACGGTCTACGACATGAGCCACATCGGCCACGCCCGCGCGGCGATCGTCCCGGACATCCTCGTCCGCACGCTGCGTGAGCGCGGCGTCGCCGTGACCTACGCCCGCAACGTCACCGACATCGACGACAAGATCATCCGCCGCGCCGCCGAGGAGGGGTCGACGCCGCGGGAGGTCGCCGATCGCTACACCGCGGAGTACCACCGCGACCTCAGCGACCTCGGCTGCCTGGCGCCCGACGTCGAGCCGCGGGTCACCGCGCACGTCCCGGAGATCCTGGCGATGATCGAGGCGCTGATCGCCAAGGACCTCGCCTACGCCAAGGACGGCGACGTCTACTACCGCGTCGGCAACTTCCCGGCCTACGGCGCGCTGTCGAAGCGCAGCCTCGAGGACATGCAGGCGGGCGCCCGCGTCGAGGTCAACACGCGCAAGGAGAACCCCCTCGACTTCGTCCTCTGGAAGGGGGCGAAGCCGGGCGAGCCGGCGTGGTCGTCCCCGTGGGGCGAGGGCCGCCCGGGCTGGCACATCGAGTGCTCGGCCATGAGTCAGCGCTACCTCGGCGAGACCTTCGACGTCCACGTCGGCGGCCGCGATCTGATCTTCCCCCACCACGAGAACGNNAGAACGAGATCGCCCAGTCGCAGGGCGCCTGCGGGCCCGGGACCTTCGCCCGCCACTGGGTGCACAACGGCTTCGTCGACTTCGCCGGCGAGAAGATGTCGAAGAGCCTCGGCAACTTCTTCACGATCCGCGAGGTCACGGCGCTCTACCCGGCCGAGGTCCTCCGCTTCTTCCTCCTCGGCGTCCACTACCGCTCGGGGATCAACTTCGACGTCGAGGTCCCGTGCCCCGCGTGCGGCGAGATCCTGTCGACCGAGGCCCAGGGGGGGAGCGCGTGCCCGAGCTGCGGCGCCGCCCTCGACCGCGACGCGATGCGCGCGCGCGTCCGCTTCCCTGGCCTCGAGGAGGCCGACGAGCGCGTGCGGGCGATCTACGAGACCCTGGCCAGCGCCGAGGAGTTCCTCGAGCTCAAGGCGAAGAAGGGGGCCGCAGCCCCCGACGCCCCGGTCGCCGCCTCCGTCGCCGGGATGGCCTCGCGCTTTCGCGCCGCGATGCTCGACGACCTCAACACCGCCGCGGCGATCGCCACCCTCAGCGAGCCGCTGCGCGAGGTCAACCGCCTCCTCGCGGCGAAGAAGAAGGAGGTCGATCAGACCGAGAAGTGGGCGACGATCGCCCGCTTCGTCGCCGATCTCGCGGAGATCGCCCGCTACCTCGGGCTCTTCGCCGCAGATCCTGGGGCGTACTTGCGCGCCCGTCGGGATCGCAAAGCCGCGCGCCTCGGCCTCGACATCGCCGAGATCGAGGGGACCATCGCCAAGCGCGAGCAAGCGCGCCGCGAAAAACGCTGGAAAGAGGCGGACGCCCTGCGGGATGAGCTAGCATCTAGGGGCGTCGTCGTGAAGGACGGAGCGCACCAATCCTCCTGGACCTTGTAGCGGCAACGGATCGTCGGTGGCGAACGCACGTCAAAGCATGACCTTGCGCCTCTTCGGCGCTGGCGGTGCGTTCTCCCGCCGCTACGGGACGACGTGCTCGATGGTCACGCTGCGCGACGGCCTGCGCTGGCTCATCGACTGCGGGCGTCAGGCGCCCGATCAGATCCACGACGCGGGCTTTTGCTGGCACGACTTCGAGGGCCAGATCATCACCCACGTCCACGGCGATCACGTCTACGGCCTCGAGGACTTCGCCTTCCAGCGCTTCTTCTTCAGCCACCACGGCGTCGCCTCGACCTACGAGGGCGGGCCGCGGCCGAAGATGATCGCCCACTCGGCGGTCGTCCCGGAGATCTGGGAGACCCTGCGGCCGTCGCTCCGCTACCTGCGCAAGGGCGACAGCAAGATCCCCGCCGGCACCCTCGAGGACTTCTTCGAGATGATCGCCGCCGACGCCTTCGAGGCGCCGCGCGCCAACCCCTGGCGCCACTCCGAGAGCTTCACCGCCGGCGGCCTGCGGCTGACAGCGCGGGAGAACGACCACGTCCCCGGCAAGCCGTCGTGCTCCCTCGAGTTCCGCATCGGCGACGACCCGAGCGACGAGCGGATCGCCTGGTGGAGCGGCGACTCGACGGTCGACCCGGCGCTGCTCACCGCCCTCGAGCCGCGGACCTCCGTCTTCTTCCACGACAGCACGTTCGTCGACTACCCGGGGCAGGTCCACGGCTTCTTCGCGCTCCTCGAGCGCCTGCCCAAGGCGGTCCGCGAGAAGATGGTGCTGATGCACCACGAGGACGACATCGAGGACCACCGCGAGCGCGTCGAGAGGTCCGGCTTCCGGATCGCGCTGCCGGGGCACGTCTACGATCTGTGCAGCGGCCAGCGCGTCGGCTGAGCCGCCGCGGCTGTCGCCGCGATCAGGCGGTCGCGGCCGTGAGCATCGCCTCGGCGGCGGCGATCGCCGCGTCGAAGAAGCCCCTGAAGCGGGCGATCTGCTCGCCGCTGTGGTCGTCCTCGTAGTCGGAGCGGACGAACTCCGAGGCCGGCAGGACCGCGCCCTTGAAGCCCTCGAGGTGCCAGCGGCCGCTGGCGAGGGGCGGCAGGGCGGCGTCGCGGAGGGGCCACGGCGTCACGTAGAGGTAGGGCTCGGCGATGTGGTGATCGCCGGGCGAGAGGCCGTAGCCGATCTGCGGGGCGTCGGGGCGGCTGCCGCCCGGCGCCGGCGCGAGGAAGAGGATCCCGCCGACGTCGAAGTGGTGCGGCCAGGCGGCGATCGGCGTCGAGCGCTCGTCGACGCCGGCGCGGTCCTCGAGGACGAGCGAGGCGTCGGCGAACCAGCAGCCGAGCTCCTCGAGGGCGCGGAGGTCGACGCGCGGGAAGGGGGCCCCGCCGGCGACCGGGTGGTCGGGCATCGCGTAGTCGCGGCGGCGCAGCGGCGCCGGCTCGAGGCCCGCGCGCTCTAGGTGTCCTTCGAGCCAGGTCATGCCCTCGGCGAGGGTCTTGCCGACGAGCCCGCAGGCGTCGTCGACCCCGCCGTCCTCGCCGAGGAGCAGCAGGTTGAGGTCGCTCATCCGCAGGCCGATCCGCAGGTGGTCGCCGAGGGTGTTGCCGACGAGGGCGAAGTGCTCGTCGTGCCAGCGGAGGTTGGTGTGGCTGTCGTCGGCCGCGCACGGGAGGTGGGCGTCGGCGGCCGCTGCCACGAGCTGGACGGCCCAGTGGGCGGCGAGGCGGGCCGGCGCGAGGCGGTCCGGGGCGACCGCGCCGAGGCGCCTCCAGTCGGCTTCCGTGGCGTGCATGCTGCGAGTGGGCCGGAGCGCGGCCGCGTTGTCAATCGCCGGGGCGCGCGGACTGTGCGGGCTCCCTCCTCCGGGGCTCGGAGCACGCTCTGCGGAGCTGGTGAACCTGCGCGAGCGCGGTCGCGTTGTCGGGTGCGGTGGCGCGGACTCGCGGTAGTTCTCGGCTTGAGCGAGCGCCCCGCTAGCGACGGGGATATCGCGGTCGCGTTGATCCGCGGCCTGTCGCTCGCGTCGGTCGCCGACGTCGCAGCGCCGCGGAGCCGTGGCGGTCCTCGGAGCGTTCAGCGCTCGGAGTGCGGCGGCCGGCTACGTCGCGGCGCCGCGGATCCGCGGCAGGAGCTCGACGAAGTTGCACGGGCGGTGGCGGTTGTCGAGCTGCTGGAGGAGGATCCGATCGAAGGCCGTCCGCACGGCGCCGGGCGAGCCCGGGAGGACGAAGACGTAGGTCGTCTCGCAGAGCGCGGCCTCGGCCCGCGACTGGATCGTCGACGTGCCGATCTCGTCGTAGGAGAGCCAGCGGAAAAGCTCGCCGAAGCCGGGGATCGGCTTCGTCACCAGCGGCGCGACGGCCTCGGGGGTGACGTCGCGCGGGGTCACGCCGGTGCCGCCGGTCGTGACGATCACGTCGACGTCGGCGTCGGCGATCCACGCCCGCAGCTGCGCGCGGATCGCCTCGAGCTCGTCGCGGACGATCGCCCGCGCGGCGACGCGGTGGCCGGCCCCCTCGAGGCGCTCGACCGCGACCGCGCCCGAGCGGTCGGTGTCGAGGGTGCGGCTGTCGGAGATCGTCAGGACCGCGGCGTGGACCGGGATGAAGGGGCGCTCGGACATCGGCGCGAATGTAGCAGGCCGGCGGAACTTCGCCGGGGCGTCGCTGTCAGTCTCGCCATGCGACGCTGGATCTCGGGAGCGGTCGGCCTCCTCACGGCCTTGGCGGGCGCCGACGCGGGCGCCGACAGCCTGGCGACGGCGCGCTCGCAGCCGCTGCGTGAGGTCAGCCACGCGGTCGACGTGCGGATCGTCGACGGGGTCGCGCGCTACACGGTGCGTCGCTCGTTCGCCAACGCCGGGACCGTCGCCGACGAGGCCACCGTGGCGATCGATCTGCCGCCCGGTGCGGCGGCGACCGGGCTGCGCATCCGCGCCCGCGACCGCTGGTACCGCGGCGACCTGATGGAGGCCGAGGAGGCCCGCGAGAAGTACCAGGAGCTGACCGGCCTCGGCGCCTGGCAGGCCAAGGACCCGGCGCTCCTCCAGTGGGCCTGGGCCGACAGCCTCCGCCTCCAGGTCTTCCCGGTGCTCGCCGGCTCGGCGAACACGGTCGAGTACACCCTCACGGCGCCGGTGCGCTACCGCCAGGGGCGCTACGTCATCGCCTACCCGCGGGCGGTCGTCGACGAGGGCGACGAGGCGAGCGCGTCGCTCCTCGCCGACCCCGTGATCCGCATCCACCCCGGGCACGGCGACGCGGCGACGCCGATCTTCGTCGACGGCCAGCGGGTGATCATCGACGCGCCGGTGGTGCTCAAGCCGCCGCCCGAGCCGGTCTGGCGCGGCGAGGGCTACCCGGACACCAGCGCCAGCTACGTCCACAGCAAGATCCCCGTCGAGGGCCTCGGGACGGCGCGCGCGGCCAAGCTCGAGCTCGCCATCGATCACACCTACAGCGGCGATCTCGAGGTCGAGCTGGTCACCCCGCAGGGGCGGCGCCTGACGGTCGACAGCGGCCGCGGCGGCGACAACGACATCCGCGGCAGCTTCGAGGTCGAGCTGCCGGCGGAGACGACGATCGGCGGCGACTGGTACCTCTCGGTGTCCGACAGGGCCGGCCTCGACGTCGGCACCCTCGAGCGCTGGTCGATCGCCTTCGACGCCCGGCCGCCGAAGGCGGAGGGCGACGCCGCCTGGTCGCGCGCGCGCGCGTCGCTCGACACGCCGATCTTTATCCCCGACGCGCCGGACGGCGACGGCGGCGGCCTGGCGCTGATCGAGGTCGCGCCGCCGGAGATCGACACCCTCGACGCCCGCCTCGGCCGCGTCGTCGCCTCCGCGGACAAGAGCTTCTTCCGCGTCGAGGTCGACGCCGCGCCGGAGCTCCGGCCGCTGCCCCGCGGCGCGTCGGTGGTCTTCGTCGTCGACGCCTCGCGCTCGCTCGGGCCCGCCGAGATCATGCGCCAGGTCGACGTCGCCCGGGCCTACGTCAGCCACGTCCCCGACGCCAAGGTCGAGATCGTCGCCTTCCGCCGGCGGGCCGAGCGGGTCTTCGGCGACTTCATCCCGGCGACCGAGCTCGCGCAGGGGCTCGCCGACGGCGCGCGCCAGCGCCTCGCGCCGGGCAACGGCAGCGCGCTCGACGAGGGCCTGCGCCTCGCCGGCGAGCTCCTCCGCGGGCGCCGCGGGCCGACGCGGATCGTCGTCGTCTCGGACGCCCGCCTGCGCTCGCGGCTGAGCGTCGACGACGGGGTCGAGGCCGCCAAGCGGGCGCCGCGTTCGACGATCACCCACCTCGTGATCCCGCGCGACGGCGTCGACGTCCGCCTCGAGCGCGACGACGCCTACCGCCTCGCCGCCCTGCCGGCGAGCCGCGGCGGCGTCCTCTACCGCCTCGAGTTCGACGCGTCGACCTCCGACAAGGAGCTCGCCCGCGCCGCGCTCGGCCTCGTCCGCCCGATCGCCCTCGAGAACTTCGCCGTCGACACGGATGACGCCGAGGGCCTCGACGTCCCGAGCGTGCTGCGCGAGGGCGAGGGCTTCCGGGCGATGGTCGCCCGCGCGAAGGCGCCGCGGCGCGTCGTCGTCCGCGGCATGCTCTGGGGCGAGGAGGTCCGCCGCGAGGTCCGGGCGACCCGCGCCTTCAGCCAGGCGACCGCGGCCTTCGTCTTCTCCGAGGACGAGTACGACGACCTCAGCGACGACGAGATGATGCGGGTCGCTCGCTTCGGCCGCGCGGTCTCGCCGGTGACCTCCTACCTAGCGACCGAGCCCGGCGTCCGCCCGTCGACGATCGGCCTCGACCTCGTGGGGATGGGCTCCGGGGGGGGCGGCGCCAGCGGTTCGAGCATCGGCTTCGGCGGCGCGGGGGGGCGCGCGCACAGGAAGTCCTTCACGCTCGAGGAGCTGGTCGCGCCCGGCGTCGCGCGCTGCAAGGCGGAGCACAGGGCGAGCCCGACCTGGCGCCTCGATCTCAGGGTCGAGACCACGAGCCGCGAGATCGTCGACGTCATCCCGTCGCGGCCGGCGACGACGCCGCTCGACGCCTGCGTCGTCGAGGCGATCTGGGAGACCGAGCTGAGCTGGAACTTCACGAGCGAGCGCGAGCTCCGGCCGCTCGCGCTGCGCTAGCGTCGGAGGCCCCTAGATGTCCGCGGCCGGGACCTCGATGACGACGTCGAGCTCGCGGAGGATCGACGCCTCCTCGTAGGGGAAGAGCTCGATCCAGATGTGCCCGGGCTGGCCGTCGAGGACGATCGGCTCGGAGATCTCGTCGGGGACGATGACCGCGACGTAGAGGAACTCGACGATGCCGTCGGCGCCGTCGAGGGGCTTGAAGGGGATCGGGTAGTTGTAGATCCGCGCGAAGTGGCCGGCGTAGCCGATGTTGTAGCCCTCGATGTCCATCCACATGTCGACCTGCGGCATCATCGGATCGGCGAAGTCGGTCGGGTTCTCGGCGATCACGAAGTTGGCGCCGCGCAGGCCGACGGCGAACATCAGCAGGCCCTGGCCGCCGCGGACCATCGCGATGGTGTCGCCGTCGGCGAGCGGCGCCCAGCTCGGCTCGGCGAAGGGGTCCTCGGGGTCGAAGATCGCCTGGCCGATCTCGAACACGGCGTCGCTCTGCTCGGCCGGCGGCGCGCAGACCTTGGCGCTCGGGTAGTCGAGGTTGGCCTTGGCGAGGCCGGCGGCGCACTCGTCGACGCAGGCGTCCTGGTCGGCGATCGCCTCGCTCCAGCAGGTGCCGGCCTCGCCGAGGCGGCCGTCGGCCTCGGACAGGCCGCCCGGATTGACCTCGGCGACGCAGTCGACGTAGCGGATGCACAGCTTGTTGGCGACCGCCCCCTCGGTGTCGCTCGTCGTGCTCGTCCCGGTCTCCGTCTCGCCCGGCGGCGTCGGGCAGGCGGCGAGGAGGACGGCCTGCGAGAGCGCGAGCGCGAGCGCCCGCGGGCGGCGAGGCGCGGGATCGGAGCCGCGAGGGGGTGGTGGGTGCGCCGGCTTCACCTGCACATGGTGGTCCAGATGGCGGACTCGGGCAACGGCGCTCTGCGTTGGTGGGCGCGCGAGTCGACGTCGATCTCGGCTAAGATGGGGGCGTGAGGTGGGCGGTGCGGAGAGCCCGGCAGAGCCGGTCAGGCGCGCGTTGGAGCGCATCGGCGCGAGCGTGGGGGCTACTGTCCGCGCTCGCCTCCGGCGTCGCCCTCGGCGGCTGCTACCACGGCGACTTCCTCGACAACGCCTGCGACAAGGTGGGCACCTGCCTCGTCACCGACTCGGCGACGACCGGCGGCACCACCTCGGAGTCGTCGTCGAGCAGCTCGAGCTCGACGACGGCCGACGTGCCGGCGGTCGACGCCTATCGCGTCCAGACCCTCACGCTCGTCGATCCGCACGTCTACTACGATCTCGGCGGCTGCGGCGATCGGACCGATCTCCTCAACTTCGCCTTCGACGACGAGATCAAGATGGGCGGCGTCAACATGATGCTGGTCCTCGACCCCGCCGACCCGAGCCTGACGAAGACGCCGCTGACCCTGACCGAGGGGACCTGCGACCTCAGCGGCAGCGTCCCGGTGTGCACGCCGAAGGACTCGACGCTCCTGGTGATGACGGCCGCGGAGAACTCCGCTGACGCGCCCTGCGACGTCACCCGCCCGGAGACGGTCAACCCCAACTACAGCGGGCCGAACATCCCGGCGCCGATCTGCTTCACGAGCCCGCGCGGCACCGTGATCCTGCCGGCGCTGACGCCTGAGCTGTCGCCGCTGGTTCTCTACGACGCGCAGATCACCGCGAAGTACGGGACCGACGCGGCGCCGGTCGACGGCCTCGTCTCGGGGCTCATCACCGGGTTCATCCCCGAGAGCGCCGCGCGCGAGATCGACGGGACGATCTCCGGGCTGCCCTTCAACCTGTGGGGGACGATCGCCGGCGGCGAGGGCTGCCAACAGGACATCAACAACCCGCTCGACGACACCGACGCCAACCCGAGCCCGGAGAACCCGGAGCGCGGGATCCAGATGCACATGAACTTCACCGCGGTGAGGGCGGAGTGGAACGAGTGAGGGGGGGCGGACGGTCGCGCCGCGCAGCCGCGGGGGCGGCCGTGCTCGCCGTGCTCGTCGGCGGCTGCTTCGACGGCGGCGAGCAGACCTCGCGGACCACCGGCGTGAGCGCGACGACGGCGACGTCGACGACCACGACGACGGGCGACGAGACGACGACGTCGACCTCGACGACGACCACCACCACGGCCACCACCACGACTACCACCGGAGCGCTCGGCGACGCCGACGCGTTCCGGATCACCAAGCTCGCGGTCGTCGACCCGCACTTCTACTACCAGCTCAGCATGGGCGCGGAGTGCAACGACGTCACCAACCTCGTCAACTTCGGGATCGACAGCGAGCTGAGCGGCGGCGACGTCAGCCACGTCCTCGTCTTCTTCCCCGCGGATCCCGACGCCGAGAGCACGCCGCTGCTGATCTCCGGGGCGTCGTGCAACGGCGCCCTCGACACGTGCAGCGTCGCCAACGGCGAGGCGTCGACGATGACGACGGCGGAGAACGCCGCGGCCGGCGTCTGCTCGCTCCTCGTCAGCGGCACCGTCAACCCGATCTACAGCGGCGCCGGCTCGCCGAACATCCCGAACGCGCCGTGCTTCGCGAGCGTCGGCGGCGAGGGCTCGATCCGCATCGCCGACACCCTGCCGGAGATGACCCTCCAGGACGTCCGCGTCGCCGCGACCTACGCGGGCGGCGACGCGGTCAGCACGCTGATCGAGGGGACGCTCCGCGGCTACCTGACGGAGAGCGCGGGGCTCGCGGTCGACGGCTCGGTCAGCGACTTCCCCTTCAACCTGTGGAACGCGGTGAGCGGCGGCGGCAGCTGCCAGGTCGATGAGATGAACCCGATCGACGACACCGACCCGAACCCCGACCCGCGCAGCGCCGAGAAGGGCGTGTGGATCTACCTCAACTTCGAGGCGGCCCGGGTCGAGTGGCTCGAGTGACACGCGGGTAGCGCGGGTCGAGACGCGACGCCGGGCGTGAGGCCCGCGCGACGCGCGTTTGTCCGCGGAGTTGCGGGCGCGCGCGAGCCGCTCCAAAGTACGCGCGGTGGCGCGGCGCGAGGCGAGCGGAGGAGGAGCCCCCGAGGCGGGCGAGGCGGAGAACTCGGAGCCGCGCGGCGAGGCGGCGACGCGCGAGGAGGCCGGCGCAACGGCGGAGGAGGCGGGCGTCGACGGAGCGACGAGTGCTTCGGGCGCAGCGGCGGACTCGGAGCGGCGCGCCGACGCGGCGAGGATGGCGGGCGAGGGCGGCGTCGG
>JAGQIT010000861.1 GCA_020431135.1 Myxococcales bacterium
CGACGCAGGCGGAGCCGGGGCCCGCCGCGCCCGCCGACGCCTGGGCCAAGTTCTTCGACAGCGGCCTCGTCTACTGCGACGCGGCCGTCCTCGCCCGGCACTGGGGCGGCACGCCGGAGGAGGCGAAGACGAAGGTCGGGACGCTGATCAGCGCCGGCGACACGCGAGCCCTCGACCAGGCGCTCGCCGCCGCGCGGACGGCCGTGAGCGACCCCGCGGCCGTCTGCCCCTTCCACGAGAGCGAGTACAGCATCGCCGACGCCGAGGCCCTCGCCGCGCTCTGGGGCGTCGACCTCGCGGAGGCCAAGGCGAGGGTCGAGCGCAAGCTCGTCTGGGGCGACCGCCACGTGATCAAGGAGTACCTCGACGAGGCGCGCGGCCCCGTCGACGACCCCGGGCGCATCGTCGCGGGCGACGACGCGGCCTTCCGCGACCTCTTCTGGGACTCCAAGTACACGGCCTGCGACGCCGAGGTGATGGCCCGCCACTGGGAGATGGACGTCATGGACGCCAAGGCGTTCGCCGGGCAGAAGATCGCCGCGGGCAACCGCAGCGTCGTCGAGGACCGGCTCCGAGCGGCCCGCACGGCGCTCGAGAGCAGCAGCGCGGAGCTCTGTCCGTTCCACTACAGCGGCTACTCCTACGCCGACGCCGAGGTGCTCGCCGCGGTCTGGGAGATGGACGTCGAGGAGGCGAAGGCGTTCGTGAGCGACAAGCTCTTCTGGGGGGGCGGCGACAACATCGACGAGGCCCTCGCCTCCGGGCGCGCGAAGAAGCGGACGGGCCGCAGAGCGCCCCAGTAGCCCCGCGCAGCCCCGCAGGTCGGCGCACGCCGTCGCCCTCGCCGCAACTCGCTACACGGGCGACGCCCCTCCCCGAGTCGAGACGTCGCAGCCGCGCTTGACCGCGCGATCGCGCCTGTCGACAATGCCGACTGTCCGTGGATCGACAGGTCGTCAGCCCGAGCGCCCCCCGGCGACCCGCCGGCGCAACTCCGGGCGCGGGCGCCCCGACGCTGTGGCCGATGGGCTTCGAGATCGAGCTCCTCGCGCCCCCCGGGAGCTCGCGCGCCGCCCTCGCGGCGGCCCTCGCCGAGAGGCTCGGCGGCCGCGTGCGCCGCTCCTTCCACGAGGAGTCCGAGCCGTCGCGGGTCGAGGGGACGCCGATCTTCCGCAACCTCACCCTCGGCTTCGACGTCCTCGTCGGCGAGGGTCGCCCGCGCGTCCGCTGCCTCGACGATCTGACGCTGCGCGCCGACCTCGACCCCCAGGCCGCGCCGCGCCCCGGCTGGTATCGGATCGTCAGCGACGACGGCCGCCTCCTCCGCCTCGTCGAGGCCCACTGCGACGCCGAGGCGGACCTCGACGCCGTCCTCGAGCCCCTCGCGCGCCTCTTCGGCACCGAGCCCGAGGCCAGCCCCGCGAGGATGATCCGGGTCCGCGATCGCCTCGGCAACCCGGTGGCGATCGCCGCCCCGCTCCCGGGCGAGCGCGAGCGCCCGTGCGAGCTGGTGACCGCGCCGCTCACCGTCGATCGCCGGGCGACGCTCGCCGTCCTCGTCGACACGGCCCGCGACCTCGGCTTCACGATCCCCCGCGAGGCCGCGCTCCACATCCACTTCGACGGCGCGCCGCTCTGCGACGCCCGCGTCCTCCGCCGCCTCGTCGAGGTCTTCGGCCGCTACGCCCTCGAGCTCCGCGCGCGCGTCGGCACCAACCCCGCGTGCCAGCGCCTCGGCGCCTGGCCCGACGCGCTCTACGCCGCCGTGCGGGCGCCGGACTTCGCGGATCTCACCTGGCCCGAGGTTCAGGAGCGCCTGAAGCCGCTCGGGCTCAGCAAGTACTGCGACTTCAACCTCCGCAACCTGATCCACGACCACCCCGACAAGCACACCTTCGAGGTCCGGATCCTCCCGGTCGCCCTCTCGACCGCGAGGATCCTCGAGCACGCGGCCCTCTTCGAGGGGCTCCTGCGCTGGGTGATCGACACGGCGACGGACGACGAGGCGCCGCAGGAGGCCCTCGGCGCGGTTCTCGAGCGCATCGCCCGGTCGACCGCGTAGCGGCGAGCGAGGCCCACCCGCGTCCGTACCGCGGCTGTTGAGCGTGTAGATGCAAGGGCCGTCATCGACGTTGTGGACATCCGCGCCGCCGCGGGGCTACGAAGGACCCATGCGATCCTCCGCGCCCGCCCCCACCTCCGAAGTCGACGCTCCCCGGCCGGGCGTCGTGACGACGGCGCGCGCCCTCGCTAGCGCGCTCCTCCTCAGCGCGGGCGCGGCCTGCCAGGGCGGCGGGGTCGAGGCCAGCGCGAGCGAGACGGCCGCGACGAGCGAGACGACCACGACCGCCGCGACGGGCACGACCGCCGGCACAGACTCCGACGCGAATACGGGCACGGACACGAACACTGACACCGACACCGGCACCGGCACCGACACCGACGGCGACGGCGTCGGCGGGCCGATCACCGTCGACTGGGAGCCCGAGGCGCTCGCCCTGGTGCTCGCCCGCGGCGGCGTCCCCCTCCTCCGCTTCCCGACCGACGGCTTCCAGCTCGGCGTCGTCGCCGCCCTCGGCGACTCGACCTACGATCCCTTCGACACCGCCCCGGAGTCGTGGGAGGTGGTCGTCGGCGCCGAGCCGCTCACGCAGCCCGAGGCCGCGGTCGCCGTCCGCCTGCTCTTCAGCGGCGGGGCGCGGGCCGACCTCGTGGTCACGGAGGAGGCGACGGGCCGCTTCGCCGCCGAGCTCACGCCGACCGCGGGCGACGGCGCGATCGCCTATCTCCGCCTGCGCCCCGAGGTCAGCGCCAGCGAGGGCTTCTACGGGCTCGGCGAGCACTTCGATCGCCCTGAGCACCGCGGCGCCGTCCGGGCCCTCCAGCTCGAGGCGGACTTCTCGATCGAGAGCCAGAACAACGAGGCCCACGTCCCGGTGCCGCTCCTCGTCGGCACGCGCGGCTGGGGCCTCTTCGTCGAGAGCCCCTACGCGTCGACCTTCGACGTCGCGGCCGCGGCCGACGATCGCGTCGAGGCGACGATCGGCGCCGGGGCGGCGGCGACCGACGGCCTCCGCTTCCACCTCCTCGGCGCCGACCACCCGCTCGACATCACCCGCCTCTACTACGACATCACCGGCGACCCCGTTCTCCCGGCGCCGTGGGCCCTCGGTCCCTGGGTCTGGCGCGACGAGAACGACGACCAGGCCCAGGTCGAGGCTGACCTCCAGGCCATGCGCGACCTCGATCTGCCGACCTCGGCGATCTGGATCGACCGCCCCTACGCCAGCGGCGTCAACTCCTTCGACTTCGAGCCCGCGCGCTTCGCCGACCCCAAGGCGATGATCGGCCTCGCCCACGACCTCGGCTTCCGCGTCGCGCTGTGGCACACGCCCTACGTCGACCCGGACGACCCGGCGACCGCCGACCTCGCCGACGGAGCTGAGGCGCTCGGCTACTTCCCGCCGACGACCAGCCTCCTGACCTCGAAATGGGGGCCGCCGCTCGACCTCACCAACCCCGAGGCCTACACCTGGTGGCAGGAGCTCCTCGGCAAGGGCTACGCCTCCCTCGGCGTCGAGGGCTACAAGCTCGACTACGCCGAGGACGTGACGGTCGGGATCCTCGGCGCCCGGACCCCGTGGGAGTTCGCCGACGGGAGCACCGAGCGGACGATGCACAAGCTCTACAGCCGCCTCTACCACCGGGTCTACGCCGAGACGCTACCGCCGGAGGGGTCCTTCCTCCTGTGCCGCGCCGCGACCTTCGGCGGCCAGCGCTACGCGTCGGTGATCTGGCCCGGCGACCTCGAGGCGAGCATGCGTCGCCACCGCGAGCAGGCCGACGGCTACGTCTCGGTCGGCGGCCTGCCGGCGGCGCTCTCGGCCGGCCTCTCGCTCGGCCCGAGCGGCTTCCCCTTCTTCGCCTCCGACACAGGCGGCTACCGCCACTCGCCGCCGAACCGCGAGACCTTCACGCGGTGGTTCGAGCACACCGCGCTGACGCCGGTGATGCAGATCGGCACGAGCACCAACGACGTCGCCTGGGAGCCGACCCCCGACAACGGCTTCGACGCCGAGATGCTCGGCTGGTACCGCGAGTACACGCGCCTGCACATCCGCCTCTTCCCCTACCTGTGGACCCACGCCGAGCGCCTGGCGATCGACGGCCGGCCGCTCATGCGCGCGCTCGGCCTCGCCTACCCCGAGCTCGGCGTCCACCCGCCCGACATCTACCTCCTCGGCGACGACCTCCTCGTCGCGCCGGTGATAAGCGCCGGGGCGACGAGCCGCGAGGTCACCTTCCCGCCGGGCTCGTGGGTCGACTGGTTCAGCGGCCAGGTCTTCGCCGGGGAGCAGACCGCCGTCGTCGACGCGCCGCTCGACAAGCTCCCGCTCTACCTCCGCGCCGGCGGCGTCGTCCCCCTCCTGCGGCCGACGATCGACACCCTGTCGCCGGTCGCTGACCCGGCGACCATCGACTCCTACGCCGCCGACCCCGGGCTCCTCTACCCGGTGACGACGCCGGGCCCCGCGGGCGCGTTTGAGCTCTTCGACGGCGCGTTCATCGAGCAGGAGGCGACCGCGGAGGTCATCAACCTCGCGCTCGCCCCGGGCGACACCTTCGAGCAGGGCGCGGTGTTCACGGTGATCGCCGCCGGCGACCCGCCGCTCGCCGTCCACGACAACGGCGACGCGCTGGCGGAGGTCGCGGACCTCGCCGCTCTCGGCGACGCGGACGCGGGCTGGCTCCACCTCCCTGAGCGCGGCGGCAGCCTCTACATCAAGGTCGGCCCCGGCGGCCACGCGATCGCCGTCGATCGCTAGCAGGCGATCAGCGCAGCGCCTTGAGGATGCTCTGGACGTCCTCGCGGCTGTCGAGGATCCACTCTGGATCCTTGGTGAAGTCCTTCCAGGCGTTCCACGCCTTGAGGAGATCAGCGCAGGCCGCCCGCAGGGTGTTGTAGACCTCGCGGCGGGCCTCGTCGTCGAGGCCGTCGAGGCTGACCTCGAGGATCTTGCGATCGCTCGCGGCCAGGGTGCGCTCGCGCAGGAGGTCGTCGAAGTCGCGGCGGTGGTCCTTCCACGACCGCGAGAAGCGCTTCCAGTCGTCGTTCTCGGCGAGCTCCTGCATGTAGCTCCCGCCGAGGGGGCCGAAGAAGAGGTGCTCGTGCTTGCGGGCGAAGTCCTTGTACTGGCGCTCGGCGGCGCTGAAGACCTTGCCGAGCTCGTCGCGCGCCTCCTTGGCGAACTCCGCCGCGTCCGCCTTCTGGCCGTCGGTGATCATCCCCTTGGCGAGGTCGTCGAGCGCGTCCTCGCCGTCGTCGAGCGCGTCCTTGATCATCGGGTAGCCGTTGTCCTCGAGGAACTCGGCGACGATCTCGCGCGTCTCCTTAAATGTCGTGAAGACCTGCTCCTCGCGCGAGAGGAGCGCGAAGATCTCGAGGCGCCGCGCCTTGGTCTGATCGAGGCACATCTTGATCGTCTTGGTCGCTAGCTGGAGGACCTTGCCGACGGCGCCGAGCTGGGCCCCACGGACGCCGAGGTTGAGCGCCTTCTCGAAGCTGTCGAGCATGCGCTCGCGGGCCTGCTTCTCGGTCGCGGAGGCGCAGCGGGCGGCCTCGACGAGCATCTTGTCGTACTCCTCCGCGGTCTTCTTCAGGCGCTCGTCGATCCGCTTGTCGCTGTCGCGGATCTTCCCCCACTTGTTCTCGAACTCCTTCATCGCCTGCTCGAGGTTGAGGGTCTGGGCGACCATCTTGTCGCGGTGGGCGACGGCGCCGAGGCGGTAGATCCGGAAGAAGAACCTGTGCTCCTGGGTGGCGACGCCGGCGAGCCACGCGTTGCCCTCGTCGAGCTTGGCGAAGGCGTCGTGGGCGTCGCGGATCGCCGCCATCCCCTTGTCGAGCCAGACCTTGAGGTTCGGCTTCTTGCCGGGCTCGAGGAGCTCGAGGAGGTTGTGGAGGCGGCCCTCGCGGGCGCGGGCGTAGCTCTCGAGGCCGCGGCGGATCGTCTCCGCCTTCTTCGCCTCGAGCTCGAGCTCGGCGAGCGCGTCGAGGAGCTCCTTGGGTCGCTTGTCGAAGGCCATGGCGTCTCCTCAGATCGGCTGGGCGCTGGTGACCCGCCAGGGGCCGTCGTCGAGGCGCTCGAGGGTCCATTTGCGGTGGTACTTGCCGCCGGCGAAGGTCCGGTAGCGCGGAGGTCCGTCGCCGTCGCCGGCGCGGCCGATGTGGTTGACGAGGACGCGGACGCGCTCGACCTTGGCCGGCTCGGGCGCGGGATCGAAGGCCGCGATCGGCTCATTCGCGGCGTCGAAGACCACCTCCGGCTCGCTGACGGCGGCGACCTCGAGGCCGCAGACGTCGGCGAGGAGCTCGCGCCGCGAGCTGTCCCAGACGCTGACGGCGTCGCGCTCGTTCAGCGTCACCCAGCTCAGGTCGACGTAGCTCGACGAGCCGGCGCGGTCGTAGTGGCGGCGGACCTTCCAGGTGGCGAAACAGGCGAGGAAGGTGTCGAAGTCGCCGAGCTTGAGGCAGGCGAAGAGCGCCCGCATCACGCCCGCGGGGTCGAGCTCCGGCGTCAGCTCCGGGCGGCCGACGGCGAGGAGCGCCGCCTCGCCGGCGAAGGCCTCGACAGGGGCGCCCTCGGCCGCGCTCGCGCCCGCCTCCATGTCGACGAAGAGGCGGTGCTCGGGGCGCTCGTGATCGGTCACCAGCGCGGCGAGGGGGCGCACGCGCAGCGCGACCTCCGTCTGGCTGCGGCGGACGTCGGAGACCAGCGCCGGGATCGGCTCGATCGCCCCGAAGAAGGTGAGGCGCCGGCGCCCGACGTTGGGGTCGACCTTCTCGATGTACTCGTCGACCGCGCGGAAGAGCGGCCGCGTCGCCGGATCCTGGCGGCTGATCACGTAGAGCCCCTGCGAGCGCCCGAAGCGGTACCAGGAGCGCTTGGCCTCGAGGAGGAGGTCGCGGTCGCCGATCTCCGGGAGGCGGATCCGCCGGCCGACGAGCTCGCTGACGTCGACCTCGAAGGCGTTGGGGACCGGGAAGGGCGCGTCGACGAAGCCGGCGCCCGCCCCCTCCGCCGCCGCGAGGTAGGCCGCGAGCGCCCGGTCGGCGGCCTCGCTGATCTGCGCCCCGCGGACGTCGCCGAGCTTGCGGTACTCGAGGTCGGCCTCCGTCAGCTCGCGCGCCTCGCCGGCGAGCGCCGCGAGGGCGGCGTCGAGGTCCTCGCGCGCGGCCCGGGCGAAGGCGCCGGGGTAGTTCGCCTCGAGGTGCTCGACGCGGGCGCGGTGCTCCTCCAGGCGCTCGCCGAGGCGCCGCGTGTCGTAGCCCGCGGTGTAGTCCCAGCCGAGGAGGACGGTCTCGACGAGGTCGCGGAACTTCTCGTACCAGGAGCTGTAGGCGTAGGTGAAGCCGCCCTTCTCGCCGTGGGCCGGGCCGTCCTCGCCGAAGGCGCGGCGGCCCTCGGCGTCGCGGGTCGTCCGGTTCTCGACGAGCGGCGCGGTGAAGCTCAGGCGCTCACCGGGGCCGCCGATCGCCGGCTGGCGCTCGACGTGCAGGGTGATCGTCTGACCTGCCTCAAGGCCCAGGTCGCCGATGCGGCCGCCCTCGCTCGCGCCGATCACCGCGCCCGCGTCGACGGCCTCCGGGCTGTAGTCGCCGCCGCTGTCGCCGACGAGGCGATCGCCGACCCGAAGCCCGCTGCCGCGGAAGCCGCTGTCCCAGTCGATCCAGGCGACGCGGCGCCCCTCGTAGCCCTCGCGGACGTCGCGGGCGGCGCGTAGTTTGCTGTGTCCTGCTGCCATGTCGACCCACTCGCCGGCGCGTCGAGGCGACGCGCCGGCGCAGGCGAGCATACCCGGACGACGCCGCCGCGGTCGCAGGTCGGAACCGCGCGCGGGCGAGGACGCCCCGCTGGACGGAGCCGCCACCGTCGCCGCAGACGGTGCGGGTGCTCAGCCCCGCCGCGAGCCGAGCAGCGCCGCCGCCCCCTCGTCGATCGAGCGGACGTGGAGGTCGCGCTGCGGGAACGGGATC
>JAGQIT010000862.1:0-1078 GCA_020431135.1 Myxococcales bacterium
GGTGCTGGCGATCACGCCGAGGAGGAGGTCGAAGGTCGGGAGGCGGAGCGAGCCGATCGGCGCGCTGTAGCGGACGACGTAGACGTCGCCGTCGAGGCAGATCGAGCCGACCGCGAAGTTGAGGCTGCGCTCGAGCGCGGTCGCCGGGTCGAGGTCCTGGCGGCGGCAGGCCGGCGAGGTGAAGTTGCACCACGCCTCGCCGAGGGCGGCGTAGCAGTTGACGAAGATCTGCTGGAGGCGGTCGTTGTCGTAGCGCCAGATCAGCTTGAAGCCGTCCGAGTCGTCCTCGGCGAGCTTGTACTTCGACCGGGCGTGCTCCTGAATCTCAGCCCATGTCAGCATCGAACCACCTCCGAGCCCCCCCTTATTGGTTATACGCCGAAGGGCGGCGGGCGGCGAGGGCTCGGGCGCGGCGGTCGACAACGCCCGCGCGGCTGGGTACCTTGTGCCGAGGCGACGGGCGAGAACGCGAGATGACGACGACAGCAGGGCGACTCGGACGTGACGAGCTGATCGCGGCGGTGCGCCGCTTCAACGACGCGTTCAACCGCGTCGACCTCGACGGGGCGGTCGCGCTCTTCGCCGAGGACGCGCTCTACTCGACCTTCGAGGGCCGCGAGCGCCGCGGCCGGGCGGCGATCCGCGCCGAGCTCGCGCCGCAGTTCGGCGGCGTCTACGGGCGCCTCTCCTTCGTCGAGCTCGATCTCTACGTCGACGCCGACGCGGCCAAGGCGTCGCTCCACTGGCGCTGTCACCACGACCTCCGCGTCGCCGCGCAGCGACCCCTCGACGACGTCCGACGTCGGGCCTGGCGCGTGCTCTACGGGCGGGCGATCGCGTGGGAGGGGATGGACATCCTCCACCTCGATCGCGAGCGCGGCCTCGTCGTCGAGAAGCACACCTTCGCCAAGGCGCATCTCCCCCGGACCCGCCGCGGCTGACGGCGTCTGCTCCGCGCGCAGGCGCGGCGGCGCTCATGGCCCGCGGCGCGGAGAACAACGGAGCCCGACGCGGTCGACCGCGCCGGGCTCCGGTTTGCGACCGGGTGGGGCCTAGTCGGCCTTCTTGCCCTTGTCTT
>JAGQIT010000862.1:1120-8964 GCA_020431135.1 Myxococcales bacterium
GATCTTCGCCCACGAGTCCTTGAGGGCGATCGTCCGGTTGAAGACCGGCGCCTCCGGGGTCGAGTCGGGGTCGACGCTGAAGTAGCCCGTGCGCTCGAACTGCACGCAGTCGCCGACGGCCGCCGCGGCGAGGGTCGGCTCGAGCTTGCAGCCGCGGAGGACGACGAGCGACTCGGGGTTGATCCGATCGACGAAGTCGCCCTCGCCGGCCGACGGGTCCTCCTCGTTGAAGAGGCGGTCGTAGACGCGGACCTCGGCGTCGACGGCCTGGCTCGCCGACACCCAGTGGATCGTCCCCTTGACCTTGCGCCCGTCGGGCGGATTTTTTCCCAGGGTCTCCGGATCCCAGGTGCAGCGGAGCTCGACGATCGCGCCGGACTCGTCCTTGATCACCTCTTCGCACTTGATGATCGCCGCGTATCGCAGGCGGACCTCGCGGCCCGGGGCGAGGCGGAAGAACTTCTTCGGCGGGTCCTCCATGAAGTCCGCGCGGTCGATGTAGAGCTCGCGCGTGATCGTCAGCGTGCGCCCGCCGTAGCCCTCATCCGACGGGTGCAGCGGCGCCTCGACCTCGATCGCGGTGTCCTCCGGGAGGTTGGTGAGGACGACCTTGAGCGGGTCGAGGACCGCGAGGTAGCGCGGGGTGACGCGGTTGAGCTCCTCGCGGATGTAGTACTCGAGGAGGCCGACGTCGACGACGCCGTCGCGCTTCGACACGCCGATCCGCTCGCAGAACGCGCGGATCGCCGCCGGCGGGATCCCGCGCCGGCGCAGGCCGGCGATCGTCGGCATCCGCGGGTCGTCCCAGCCGGCGACGTGGTTCTCGCGGACGAGGCGCTGGAGCTTGCGCTTGGAGAGGACGGTGTAGGAGAGGTTGAGGCGCCCGAACTCGGTCTGGTAGGGGCGCGGGTCGATCCCCAGGGACTCGATGAACCAGTCGTAGAGCGGCCGGTGGTTCTGGAACTCGAGGGTGCAGATCGAGTGGGTGATCCCCTCGATGGCGTCGGACTGACCGTGGGCCCAGTCGTACATCGGGTAGATCGGCCAGGCGTCGCCCGTGCGGTGGTGCGGCACCTTGCGGATCCGGTACATCAGCGGGTCGCGGAGCTTGACGTCCTTCGACGCCATGTCGATCTTCGCGCGGAGGACGTGGGCGCCGTCGTCGAACTCGCCGGCGCGCATGCGCCGGAAGAGGTCGAGGTTCTCGGCGACGGAGCGGTCGCGGTAGGGGCTGGCGACGCCCTCGCGGTGGAAGTCGCCGCGGTTCTCGCGGATCTCCTCGAGCGACTGGCTGTCGACGTAGGCCTTGCCCTCCTCGATCAGCTTGATCGCCCAGGCGTAGAGCTGCTCGAAGTAGTCGGAGGCGTAGCGGGGCTCGCCGCTCCACTCGTAGCCGAGCCAGCGGACGTCGGCCATGATCGACTCGACGAACTCGGTCTCCTCGGTCGCCGGGTTGGTGTCGTCGAAGCGGAGGTTGCAGGTGCCCGTGGGGCTGAGGGCGGCGAGGCCGAAGTTGAGGACGATCGACTTGGCGTGGCCGATGTGCAGGTACCCGTTGGGCTCGGGCGGGAAGCGGGTGGCGACGCGGGCGTCGGGGTCGCGCTGGAGGAGCTCCTCGACCATCTCGCGGATGAAATTCGGCGGGTTGTCGTCGGCTCGCTCGCTCGCGGGGGTCGTGCTCTTGGCGCTCATGATCTCCCTCGGGGTGGTCGCGGCAATCTACCAGAGCCGACGCGCGGCGCAGCGAGGAGGCTGTCCGACTATTCGACGCGTGCTCCTTGCTGCGGCGCCCGTGCGCCGTCTCACTGGCTCGGTCCGCGACGGCGGGCTCCGAGTGCGTGCCGCCGCGAGCCCCGTCGTCGCTACGAGCCGAAGTCGACGAAGTAGAGCGGCACCTCGCGGTCGCCCGCGGCGGCGCTCAGGCCCTCGAAGAAGCGGTGATCGCCGAGGGTCGCGTCGTGCTCGCGGAGGTAGCGGGCGACGGCGTTGTGGGTCTGCGAGAGGAGATCGAGGGCGGTGAAGCCGGCGGGGTCGCTCGCCTCGAGGAGGAGGCGCGGCTCGACCTGGTCGTCGTTCTCCCAGCACATGAACTGGACGTGGACCCGCGGCGCCGCGAGGACGAGGTCGTCGCCGCGCCAGCGCTCGAGGTCGACGTCGAGGTCGCGGTAGTACTTGCGGATCGCGGCGTCGAAGGCCGCGGCGTCGGCGTAGACCTCGCGGTTGCACGACCACAGGACCCTGCGGAGGAGCGCTTCGGGGTTCGTCATCGCCGCGACAGTAGCGCGCGCGGGCGCGCATGGACAGCCTCGCGGCGCCGCAGCTCGGCCGCGCGTTCTACCGGCGAGCGACCGTCGAACGTCGACGCCGGCGGACGAGGCCGAGGCCGGCGACGAGGAGGAGGCCGAGCGGCGCGGGCGCGTCGGCGGGCGCGGCCCGGCAGGCGCAGCCACCCTCGTCGAAGTCGTCGTCGAGGCCGCCGGTCGCGGACGCGGAGCTCGGCCCCGAATCGCTCGCTCCGTCGCTGGAGCCGCCCTCCGTGCCGCCGCTGGCGCTCGCCGAGCCGCCGCTCGCCGAGCCGGAGTCGGATGAGCCGCCGCTCGCCGAGCCGGAGTCGGACGAGGTCGCTGAGGCCGAGTCGGAGCCGCCGCTCGAGTCGGAGCCGCCGGTGGTCCCCGAGTCGGAGCCGCCGGTGGTCCCCGAGTCGGAGCCGTCGCTCGTGGTCATCGGCGCGTCGAGGCGGGTCAGGCGGATCGCGTCGAAGACGAGCTGGCGCTTCTCCGAGAACGGCTCGCCGGTGTTGTCGTTGAGGCGGACCTGCTGGCCGTAGCCGCCGGCCTTGAAGTCGTAGTCGCCGACCTCGACCCAGCCGCCGCCGGCGGATTGATCGACCGGGACCTCGGCCTCGCCGTCCTGGTGCGTGATCAGGTAGGCGCTCTCCTGGCTCTGGCCGAATCCGTCGATGTAGACCTCGACGCGGTAGCTGCCGGCCTCGTCGAAGTTCAGCTCCCAGACCGCGAAGTTGTCGGGGGCGGCGGCGTCGATCGCGTGGGTCCAGGTGAGGGCGCCGTCCCAGCCGCTGGCGTTGTCGTACCAGTAGTCGGGGTTGCCGTGCGCGTGGAAGCAGGCGTCGGCGTCGTCGATGAGCCCGCCCTCGGCCGGGATGATCCCGCAGGGCGGGCAGTCGGCCGGGCAGCTGTCGGAGCTCTCGCCGCCGCCGCACTTGCCGTCGCCGCACATCGTCATCACGCCGCCGCCGCCGGCGAAGTCCTCGAGGGCGGCGTAGTCGCCGTTGAAGAGGTTCATGTCGACGCTGCCGGCGATCCCCGAGACCGAGCCCTTCGACGAGGTCTGGAAGATCATCCAGTCGCTCCACTGCTTCGGCAGGTCGGGGCACTCGGGGCCGTACTGGGCGATCCACAGCGGATAGTCCGCCCACTCGGCCGACGCGACCTGACCCTCCCAGATGTACTTGCCGGTGTAGATGATCGGCTTGACGCCGGTCGCCGCCTCGACGTGATCGATCCACTGGCCGACGCGGTTGGCGACCTGGTTGGGGCTCAGGCCCTCGGAGGTCTCGACGTCGATCACCGGCGGCAGCATCCCCGCCGCGTAGGGGCCCATCTTGTCGAGGAGGATCTCGGCCTGGGCGATCGGATCCTGGCTCGGGCGGAAGTACTGGTAGGCGCCGACGAGGATCCCGTTGTCCTGGGCGCCGGCCCAGTTCGGCGCGAACTTGCTGTCGATGTAGCCGGTGCCGTCGGAGGCGCGGATGATCGCGAACTTGATCCCGTCGCCGGCGACCGCCTTCCAGTCGATGTCGCCCTGCCAGTAGGAGACGTCGATCCCCTGGACGGTCGGGCCGTCGGCGCAGACCACCGCCGGGAGGGCGTCGACGTCGGCCGCGAGCTCTCCGGCGGCGCCCATCGCCGCGTCGATCGCCGCCCGCGAGGTGACGGGCGCGGCCTCGGGCCCGGGCTCGAGATCGCAGGCGAGACCGAGCGGGAGGGCGAAGGCGAGGGAGACGAGCGTGGCGGCGGCGAAGGGGGTGAGCTGCATCCGAGGTCCTCCGGCGCGATGATGCACCAGCGCGCGCGAAGTTGACCATGTCCGCTTTGTCATCTCTATGCGTGCAGGGGTCCGCGTGGGGCTGCGAACCCTGTAATTGAGCAGACACTGCGCGGGGCGGCGCTTGTCGCCGCGGCCGCAAAAGGCGAGGCTGCGCCCCGTGTCCGGGCAGACGATCGTCGTTACGGGAGGCGCGGGCTTCATCGGCTCGCACCTCGTCGATCGCCTGCTGGCGCGCGGCGACGCGGTGGTCTGTGTCGACGACTTCAACGACGCCTACGATCCGGCGCTGAAGCGCGAGAACGTCGCGCCGCACCGCGACGCCGCCGCCTTCCGGGTCGTCGAGCTCGACGTCCGCGAGCGCGAGCCGACCATCGCGCTGGTCCGCGAGCTCCGCCCCGACGCCGTCGTCCACCTCGCCGCCCGCGCGGGCGTCCGCCCGTCGCTCGCCAACCCGTGGCTCTACCAGGAGACCAACGTCGGCGGGACCCTCAACGTCCTCGAGGCCTGCCGCCTCGCCGGGGTCGAGCGCTTCGTCTTCGGCTCATCGAGCTCGGTCTACGGCTGCGACGCCGCGGCGCCGTTCGCCGAGGACGCGCTCGACCTGCGGCCGGCGTCGCCCTACGCGGCGACCAAGATCGCCGGCGAGGCGATGGTCCACAGCTACGCCCACCTCTACGGGATCCAGGCGACGTCGCTGCGCTTCTTCACGGTCTACGGGCCGCGCCAGCGCCCCGACCTGGCGATCAGCAAGTTCACCGCCGGGATCCTCCGCGGCGCGCCGATCGAGCTCTTCGGCGACGGCACGAGCAGCCGCGACTACACGCACGTCGACGACATCGTCGCCGGGACGCTCGCGGCCCTCGATCGCGCGGCCCCGGGCTACGCGGTCTTCAACCTCGGCAGCGCCCGGCCGACGTCGCTGCGCAGCCTCGTCGCGGCCCTCGAGGGGATCATCGGCGTCGCGGCGAAGATCGAGTGGTCGCCGGCGCAGCCCGGCGACGTCCCGCGGACCCACGCCGCCCTCGAGCGCGCCCGCGCCGAGCTCGGCTACGCGCCGGCGGTGTCGCTGGTCGACGGCCTCGCGGACTTCATCCGCTGGCTGCGGCCGCGGCTCTAGCGAGTCGACGTGCCCTCGCGGCGCTCTCGGCTTCGCCGAGGCGCCGCTGTCCGCGAGGCCGCGCGTTGTCAGAGCCGGCCGCTGACCGGCTCGAGGTCGTACATGTGGAAGGTGTCGATGATCGCGTCCATGTCCGGGACGTCGTCGTGGCCGGCGCGGCCCTCGGGGCTGGCGAGGTAGTCGTAGAGGGTCTCCTTGCGGTCGAAGGTCGTCCACACGACGACCGTGTTCCGCGGGCGATCGACGCTGACCTGGCGGGCGATCAGGCCGGGGACGCCGTCCATCTTCTCGCTCGGCAGGCGGGCGATCTCGACCAGGCGGTCGAGCTGGCCGGGCTTGGCGGTCGAGACGCTGACGAAGGTGTAGCCGGGTTTGTCTGGGGTCGTGTGCATCTTCTGGCTCCTGCCTAACGATCGTTAGGTTTGCTCAGGCTAACACTTGTTAGGGGGATGGCAAGTGGTAGATGAAGAGGGATGGAGGACGCCTGGCAGCGCGTCGCCGCGAAGGCGGCCGCGATGTTCCTCGAGCGCGGCTACGCGGCGACGAGCCTGCGGGCGATCGCCGGCGAGCTCGGGATCCGCGCGGCGTCGCTCTATCACTACTGCCCTGGGGGCAAGCCGGAGCTCTACGAGCGCTCGCTGACGGTTCTCCTCGAGCGCTACCGCGACGGCCTCGAGGCTGCGCGCGCCGGCGCTGAGTTCCCGGCCGACGTCGAGGGGATGGTCCGCTACGTCGCCGAGCACCCGCTCGTCGACATGCAGCGGATCTTCCAGGTGGACCTGCCGGCGCTCGGCGACGAGGTGGCGACGGGGCGCCTCCTCGATCGTGTGCACGCGGCTGTGCACGCGCCCTTCGCCGCGGCCTTCAGCGCCGCCAAGGCGGCCGGGCGCGTCCGCGACGACGTCGAGCCCGGCGTCGCGGCGGCGGCGGTCGTCGCCCTCGCCAGCGGCCTCGCGGCCCTCCACCCCGGCGCCGCGCTGCCGCTCGCCGGCCTGCGCCTCCTCCTCGACGGCGCGCGCGCGAGCGCCTGAGGACTTTTTTCCGCCGCGGTGATGAAAGCCCGTCGACGCGGGGAACAGCAGGGTATGCGTATCTCCTTGGCCTTCTCGAAGCTCCTCACGTCCTCCTCTGCGCTCGGCCTGGGCGCGCTCCTCAGCCTCTCCGGCTGCGTCGAGAGCGCGCCGATCGGCGAGTACACGGAGTCCTCCTCGAGCGGTGGCGACAGCGACAGCGCGACCGACACCGACACCGAGGGCGGCTCCGACAGCGACACGACCACCGACACCGAAGGCGGCTCCGACAGCGACACGACCACGGACACGGACACCGGCGGGTCGTTCTGCGAGGCCAGCGATCCGACGGTCGACGGGGGCTTCGCCCTGACCTTCGGCGCGTGGACGGGGAGCGAGCCCGACGAGCTCGCGCAGCCCCTCCACAACGTCTCCTTCACGGAGTCCTGCACCGTCGCCAGCGTCAACGTCGACGGCGACGATCTGCTCACCGGCCTCGACTGCGCCGCGGGGTCGCTGGAGCTGCGGGTCGCCGCGCCGCGCTCGGGCGCGCCGGGGTGGGGCGTCGGCGAAGCGGTCGAGCTGAGCGTCACCGACGAGTTCACTGATCAGTCGGTCTTCACCGACGTCCAGCGCTACGTGACCATGCGCCGCGACGGCGCGCCGCTGATCGTCGCCGTCGACGCCTTCGACAACCTCTACGCCAGCCTCATCGCGCCGATCGCCGTGACCTACGACGGCGAGGCCTGCGGCGGCGGCTTCATGGTCGAGGCGCCGGGCAACCTGCGCTTCGAGGCGCCGGGCGAGGGGGTGACGACGATCTACAGCGGCCACCACGGGACGCTCCAGCTCGGGGGCGGGGAGGCGCTCGACATCGACGTCGCCCGCGCGCACCCGGGGCCGTGCTGCCACGTCGGCGACTCGTTCCACTACGTCGCCCGCGCGGTCGTCCTCCCCTAGCGGACTCCGCTCGCGGCGCGCCGCGAGAGCAACGGGCTGCACGCGCTCCGCGGGGGGCGGAGCGCGCACGCAGCCCGTCGCTGAGGTCGCGCGCCGTCGCCTGTTCTCGTCGACCCGAGCGTGCGTCGATCCTCGCAGTGCACACCTGTGTCGCGTCGATCGAGGCCGACGACACACGGGACGCAGCCACAGGTGACCATCGCGCGGCGGCTGGGTCTGCGCTCGCGGGCGTCGCGGAGACGCGGCCCACGTTCGCGTCTGCGGACACGCGGGCGACGGCCGCCCCGCGGCGCCCGCCATGCGCTACAACCGAGCGCACGCAGGCCGCGAGATGCCGCGACGCAAGCGCAAACAGGGGCGCGCGAGGGCCCCGAAGGTCGGGCCTCGTCCAGCCGTGAGCGGCGAGGCGACGCACTCGCTCGAGCCGCCGCTGCGCCAGCGCTTCCCCGCCGGTTTGCCGGAGCCGGAGCCGGAGCCGGAGCCGGAGCCGGAGGTGATGACCGAGGGCGAGGCGATGGCGGCGATCTTCGCCGCCGAAGGTCCGCTCGATCTCAGCGGCGTCGAGATCGTCGAGCGTCGGGTGACGGCGGCGGTCGCCGTGACCGTGACCGAGGCGGAGGCGAAGTGCGAGTCGGAGCCGAGCCCCGCGCCCGCGGGCGGCGAGCAGGCGAGCGTCGGCGACGAGCTGG